>NZ_NHSG01000463.1:0-10464 GCF_020024005.1 Streptomyces purpurogeneiscleroticus | reverse complement strand
TCTTCGGGCCGAGTTGGACCGGGGGCTCGGAGAGGGGGGTGTTGCGGGCGCGGTCGCCGGGCATCCCGCGGACCTCCTCCGCGCCCAGTACGAAGGCCAGCGGGACGCCGGGGCCCTCGAAGCGGGGCGGCACGGCCAGGTCGCGGCGGGCCTTGCGGAGCTGGACCAGCATGGACTGGAGGTGGTGGCGGGTGGCCAGTACCTCTGCGGCCCGGGGCAGGGCGTCCAGCGGGAGTTCCTCGTCGGGGCCGTAGCCGAAGGCGAGGGTGATGTCCTCCTCGATGCCGGCCGTGGTGCGGTTGATGCGGACCGTGGCCAGGCCGGGGCGGGCCGGGGTGCCGACGACCACGAGCCAGGTCGGGTCGGGGGCGCGGTCGTGGGCCAGGTCGGTGAGCCCGCGCAGCGACCAGGGGAGGTTGGCGGGTTCGGAGGTGCCCCAGCCGGCCGGGGGTTCGCCGGTCAGCTCGCGCCATACCGCTTCCAGGGCGCCGCCGAGTACCAGGCGGTCGTCGGCGGGATGGACGGTGCGGAAGGAGACGGCCAGCTGGCGTTCGCCGGTGTCGGTGACCTCCTGGAAGGTGGCGGAGAGCGGAGTACGGGCGTCCGCGGGAGTGGCGCCCGGGCCCTCGACGGGGGCGAACAGGCCGTTCTGGAAGCGGAGTACGGCGCCGGACAGCCCGTCGTAGTAACCGTCCCGCTCGTCCTGCACGACCCAGCGGGAGGGCCAGCCGGGGAGGCTGTTGCGTACGGCGGGGGAGAGGGTGGCGCCCGGGCTGGTGACGATCTGGAGGCCCAGTTCGGCGTTGGCCGCGGCCCGGAACGCGTCCGAGAGCCAGGCCGTCATGGCGACCACCGGGCGGTCCTGGATGATGACGGCGACCTTGTCGGTGAGCACGTCGACGGCGGGCTGCGCGGCGGCGGGCGTGGGCGCGACGCTCACCCCGTCGGTCGCCACGACGGCGAGCGAGCGCGCGGCCTCCGGCGGCCAGGCGGAGCCGCCGGACAGCGAGGCGAGCCGCGCGGAGAAGGTGCCCGCGAGCCGCTCGGCCTCCGCGACCCCGGTCGTGGCGCGGGCCTCCGTCCACCAGAAGGGGAGGGGCGGCGGGGTGGCTCCGAGCAGCCGCTCGGCCTCGCCCTCGACCTGTACCAGGACCGGGGCCTCGATGGAGACGAGGGGGCGGCCCTCGGCGTCGCAGAGCTGCACGACGGCGTCCTCGCCCGTCGTCCCGACCAGCTTGTCGGGGCCGCCGGAGAGCAGGCCCGCGAGCACGGTCAGCGGGTCCGGCATCTTCTGGGTGAGGGCGATGACGTCCTTGGTCATGGGGCCGTCCGGTTCCTGGTCGTGGTCCTGGTCGTGGTCGTAGTCGTGGTCGTGGGAAGGGCGGGCGGCGGCCCGTCAGCCCTCCGTGTACACCGTCTGGATCAGCCGGTTCGGGCGGCCCCGCTGCATGAACACGCCGCGGCCCGGCGGCTGCAGAGAGGCGTACGTACCGGGGAACAGCTGGCCCTCGCTGCGGTCGCCCGACATCAGGAGCGCCGAGGCGCCCGACTCGCGCAGGCTCAGCATCAGCGGCTCGTACATGCCGCGCGAGGCACCCGCGACGCGGCGCGTGAGGACGAAGTGGAGTCCGATGTCGGCCGCGGAGGGGACGTACGGGAGGAAGGGTTCGAGGGGGGACTGGCCGGCCGTCGTCAGTACGTCGTAGTCGTCGACGAGGACGACGATCCGCGGGCCGCCGCCCCAGCTGCCGGGCTCCAGGTCCTCCACGTCCGTGCCGTCGCCCGGCAGCCGCTTCTCCAGCTGCGAGGCGACGCCGTGGGCGAGGCCCGCGCACATCTTGGGGTTGTACGCGTAGCCGCCGCGGAACTCCTCGGGGATCGCGCCGCGCAGCCCGCGCCGCGGGTCCATGACCGCGAAGACCAGGTCGTCCTCGCCGTAGCGCTCGATGAGGCCCTGGGAGACGGTCTTGAGGAGGTTGGTCTTGCCGCACTCGCTGTCGCCCAGGATCAGCAGGTGCTGGTCGTGCTCGAAGAGGTCGAGGAGGACGGGCGCCAGGGCCGTCTGGTCCAGGCCGATCGGTACGCGCTGCGGCTCGGCCGCCGGGCCCGGCAGCAGATGCGGCTCAAGGACGCGCGGCAGGACCCGTACCGGCTGGGCCACTTCGCCGCTCCAAGTAGCGCGGATCGTACGGGTCGTACGCTCCAGGACCGCGCCCAGCTCCGAGGTGTCGGTCAGCCCGTCCGTACGCGGCAGCGCGATCTGCGCGAAGAGCTTGCCGTCGGTCAGGACGCGGCCGGGCTCGTCGGGCGAGAGGGTCTCGGCGAGCTTGCGGTCGATGCTGGACTCGCTGGGGTCGTTGAGCCGCAGCTCGACGCGGGTGCCGAAGTGCGACTGCGTGGCGATGCGGACGTCGTTCCAGCGGGTCATGCCCGCGACGACGTGGATGCCGTAACCGCTGCCCCGCTTGAGGATGTCGACGACGGCCTCGTCCAGCTCCTCGAAGTCGTCGCGCAGCGCGCCGAAGCCGTCGATGACCAGCACGATCTCGGCGGAGGCCAGCTGCGGGAGGCGGCCCGCGGCGTGCAGCGTGCGGAGCTGGTCGACGGAGTCGATGCCGTGCTGCCGGAAGAGTTCTTCGCGCAGGGCCAGCATGTTGCGTACTTCTTCGACCGTGCGGCCCGCGCGCTCGCGGTCGGCGCGGCCCGCGACGCCGCCCACGTGCGGCAGGCCCGACAGCGCCTGGAGGCCGCCGCCGACCAGGTCCAGGCCGTAGATGCCGACTTCCTGGGGCGTGTGGGTCAGCGCGACCGAGAGGGCGAGGGTGCGCAGCAGGGTCGTCTTGCCGGAGGCGGGGCCGCCGATGATCGCGGCGTGACCACCGGCGACCGTGAGGTCCAGGACGTACTGGCCCTGCCACTGCTTGGTCGGGTCGTCGAGGAGGCCGAGCGGGATCTGCAACGGGCCGCGGCGCGCGGCGAGCTGCATGCCGCGCGCGCCGACCTCCACCGGTCCCGCGGCCTTGTCCAGGGCGATGGCGGCGGGCAGCGGCGGCAGCCAGATGCGGCGTACCGGGTCGGCGGCGCCCTCCAACTGGCCGACCATGACGCCCATCTCGGTGGGGCCGGTCTCGCGGCGGCGCATCTGCGGCTGCTGCTCGGCGGAGGTGTCCGGCTCGGCGAGGGTGTTGTACGCCTCGTACTCCAGGGCCAGCGGCCCGGTGTCCTCGTCCTCGGCGCGCTGCACGGGCCCGCGGTAGGCGCCGGAGACGTAGCTCGCCTTGAAGCGCTCGTAGTGGCTGGTGTCGACCTTCAGGTAACCGAAGCCGGGCAGCGGCGGGAGGTGGAAGGCGTCGGTGGTGTCCAGGACCGTACGGGACTCGTCGGCGGAGAAGGTGCGCAGGCCGAGCCGGTACGACAGGTAGGTGTCCAGGCCCTTGAGCTTGCCGCCCTCGATGCGCTGGCTGGAGAGCAGCAGGTGTACGCCGATGGAGCGGCCGATGCGGCCGATGGACAGGAACAGGTCGATGAAGTCCGGCTTGGCGGTGAGCAGTTCGCCGAACTCGTCGATGACGACGAAGAGGTGCGGCAGCGGGTCGAGGTCGGGGCGCTTCTCGGCGCGCAGCGTGGCGTAGTCACCGATGTCGGCGACGTTGCCCGCGTCCTTGAGCACCTGCTGCCGGCGCTTGACCTCGCCGGCCAGCGAGGCGTGCACGCGCTCCACCAGGCCCGCCTGGTTCTCCAGGTTGGTGATGACACCGGCGACGTGCGGCAGATCCGCGAAGGGTGCGAAGGTCGCGCCGCCCTTGTAGTCGACCAGTACCAGCGCCAGATCCTCCGGCGGATGCGTGGCGACCAGGGCCAGTACGAGCGTCCGCAGCAGCTCCGACTTGCCGGAGCCGGTCGCGCCGACGCACAGGCCGTGCGGGCCCATGCCCAGCTCGGAGGATTCCTTGAGGTCCAGCAGCACCGGCTCGCGGGAGTCGCTGATGCCGATCGGCACGCGGAGGAAGGCGCGCTCGCCGCGCGGGGCCCACAGGCGCGAGAGGTCCAGCCGCGCCACGTCGTCTATGCCGAGCAGCTCGGCGAAGTCGACCGGCCCGGACAGCGGGGCGTCCACGAGCGACTCGGCGGACAGCCGCATCGGCGCGAGCATCCGCGCCAGGCCCTCGGCGAACGGAACGCTGACCTCGTCCACCGTGCCGTGCGCGCTGATCGGCTCCTGCTCGCGCAGGTCCTCGATGACGACCTGGTCACCGTTCACGGTGATCCGCACGCTGACCTGCCCCGGCTCCTGGACGCGCTGCTCCAGCAGGTGCAGGACGGTGACGCCCATGTCGCGCAGGCCGACCGCGTCGTCCGGGCGCGGCAGGTCCACGGCGTCCTCGCCGTGCCCGTCGGACACCACGAGCAGCCGGGAGGTCATGGCCAGCGCGTCCCGGTTGGAGAGGCCGCGGCGCACCTCGGCGGCGTACGAGGCGCGACGGCGCAGCTCGGGGCCGATCTGCCGGGCCAGTTGGGGCGCCGAGGGGGCGATCCGGCGGGCCGCCACCGGGCCGTCGAACTGCTCGGTGTCGAGCAGGTGCGGCAGCCACTTGGCCCACTCCCACTCGGGGAGCCGGTCGCCCGGTACCGCCAGCGCCATCGCCACATCGTCGGGCGCGTGGGTGGCGGCGGTCTGCACGAGCAGCGCGCGGGCGACGCGCAGGCAGTCCTCGCGCGGGCCGACGACGCTGATGTTGCCGACCCGGTCGAGCGGGACGGTGAGCGGGAGTTCGGTGCCGGTGCGGAAGCGGTCCATCAGCGCCGACGCCTCGTTGAGCATGAAGCGGTCGGGCGGCGTGAGGACGGAGGAACCCTGCTGGGCGACGGTCAGATCGCGTACCGGCATCTCACCCGTGCCGACGCGCACCCGCAGGAAGTCCCCGTCCAGCCGACGGCGCTCCCACAGCCGCGCCGGGTCGCGCACGATGTCGTACAGCGCGTCCGGCGGCGGGTTCAGCACATCGGCCTGCTCGCGCCGTTCGCGCTCCTCGCGGGACAGCTCCTCGCGCAGGTCCTCCAGGTAGGCGAGGTACGCCTCGCGCTGGGTGCGGCGGGTGCGCTGGGCCTTGCCGCGCTGGGAGAAGGCGAGGCCGAGGGTGCCGATGAGGGTGACCACGACGATGATCGCGCCGAGCCCGGCGAACTGGCTGTTGCGCACCACCGTCATCATCACGACGGACGACAGGACACCCGCGACGGGCAGCAGCGACATCGCGACGTTGCCCGACTTGCCCTCGGGCAGGTTGGGCGGGGCCTCGATGACGCGTGCCTCGGGCGCGGCCTGGGGCCGCGCGGTCCTGGCCGGGCGGTGGATCAGTCGGGTACTCATCGGCGTCCGTCACTCACGGTCGGGCTCGGCATGGGGATCAGTGGCGCTGCTGGGAGAGCCGGAACGCGTCCGCGGCGATGCGGGTGGCGGCTTCCCTGGTGGAGTGCGCGAGGAGTTCGGTACGGATCGTGCCGCCGGCGGCCAGATGCCGGTCGTACGGGAGGACCTGCACGCTCGCCCCGGTGGACCTCAGCTGCTCGGCCGCCGCGTCGAGGTCGAGGCCGCCGTGCGGCACGAGCTCGGTGAGCACGACGACCGTGCCCGCGATCACGTGCGGCGGCAGCCCCTGCATCCACTGCAGTACGGAGTGGGTACTGGTGATGCCCTCCAGCGTGGCGGGCGCGGTCAGGACGCGGGCCTGGGCGGCGGAGAGCGCCACGCGGGCGACCTCGGCGGGCAGCGTCTCGCAGTCCACGACCGTCACGCCGAAGTACCGGCGCAGCGAGACCATCACCCGCTCGTACGCCCTGGTGTCCAGCATCGCGCCGATCTGCCCCTGGCTGCCGGGCAGCAGCCAGGCGTTGTTGGGCAGCTGGACGAGGTACCCGGTGACGTCCAGCAGCGACATCTGCGGCTCGACGATGCCCGCCAGATCGCCGGTGGTCCAGCGCAGCGTCTCGGCGCCGAGCCGCAGCGGCAGTGACCCGAGCGACGGGTCGGCCTCGACGAACAGCACCGGGTCCTGCCGGTAGTGCGCGTACGCGGTGCCGAGCAGCGCCGCGACGGTCGACTTGCCCGAGCCGCCCCGGATGGAGGTCACGGCGATCTGCCGGCCGGTGGTCACCGGCTGCTGGAGGACCTCGGCGGTGGCGGTGGTGTCGGCGACCTCGCGCGCGGCGGAGGAGGAGACGGTACGGCGCAGGCCCCGCGCGGCCCGCGCGGCGAACGACTCACCGTGCCGCGGCTTGCGCCCGGTCCGGGCGAGGCCCTTGTCCACCACGGGGCGGGAGTCGGGGGTGCGGTGCGGGCTTGCGCCCGAGGCGTAAGCGGTTTGCGGTGCGAGCTGCTGCTGATACTGCTGCGGCTGGTCGTACTGGGGCGCCTGCTGCGGCTGTTCGGGTTGAGGCGCCTGCTGGTACTGGGGTGTCTGCTGGTACGGGGCCGCCGCTTGCTGGTACTGCTGCTGCGGCGCGGCGGGCGGCTGGGCGCCCGGCTGGGGCGCGCTCTGCTGGGGCGCGGCCTGCTGCGGTGTGCCTTGCTGCGCCGCAGGCTGGGGTGCGGCCTCGTGCGCGGGGGCGGGTGCGCCCGGCTGTTGTGCGGCGGGCCCCTGCGCGCCCTGTGGCGCGCCGCCGCCCCGCAGGTCACGCAGCACATCGCCCTGCCAGTTGTCTCCGTTCGGCATGTCAGCCCTTCTTTTCCGCCCTGCTGCCCCGCCCGGAGCGCCTGCGCGTCGAACTCAGAACTTGTGGAGCGTGTTGAGCATCAGAACTTGTCGAGCAGCTGTCCGTACACGCCGAACGCCCCCACCGCGAGCGGGAAGAGACCGATCACGCCGATGGACTCGACCAGGTCGGCCACGCGCCGCAGCCGGACCTGCACATGCTCGGGCGGCTGCACCGCCAGCACGAGCAGCGGCAGCACCGCGGCCGCGCACAGCACGACGAACGGCCCGGCGCTCCCGGTGTGGTCCAGCCACACCACGACCAGCCGTACGACGAGGACCGCCGCGGCGGCGAACAGCGCCACGACCTCGGCCACCAGCGGGAAGGCGCGCGCCCTGGAGAGCAGTACGAGGGCCACGAGCGCGGGCAGCGTGACGGTCCACACGGTCGGCGTCGCGGCCGTGGTGAGCAGCCAGCCGCCGGCCACCGCGGAGGCCGCGGTGACGATCGTCGCGAGGGCGAGGCCGCGGTGGGTGGCCGCGAGCGCGTTGCCCACCTGGTGGCGGCTGACGGACGTGCCGCCGGAGCGGCGGTCGTCGAGCGCGGTGAGCCCGGAGGCCATCAGGGCGAGCCGCGGCAGCAGGCCGAGCAGGATCACGGAGCAGACGGCCATCACGGCACCGAGCCGCACCGGGTCGTCCTGCAGCGCGGCGACCGCCTCCCACACCACGGCGATCCCGGCGGTGGCCGCGGCGCCGATGAGCCCGCCACGGCCGAGCGGCGAGAAGTACCCGAGGAGCGCCAGCGTCACGACGAGCGCGCCGCCGACGGCGGCCAGCCGCGTGGTCCCCGACCAGTCGTAGGCGTCGGCGGCGGTCCAGGCGGTGAGGACGCCGAGGCCGCCGGAGGCGAGCAGCAGCGCCGTGGCGAGCCCGCGGTTGCCCTGCCCGACCTTCGCGACGAGCGCGCCGGCCGCGAGGAGCACGAGCGTGACCGCGACCAGTACGCCCACGAGCGCGTCCAGCGCGAACTCGCGGCGCGCGAGCACCGCGGCGACCAGCGCGAAGGAGACCGTCGCCACGCCCGCGCTGACCCGGCGCGCGGCGGGCCGCCAGCGCCAGGTCTGCAGGTCCAGGTCGTCGGCCACCAGGTCGGTCACGTCGTGCACGACGGGGGCGGGCGGCGCGGAGTGGGCCCGGACGAGCCGGAGCACGGCGCCGTCCGCGACCTCCGCCGACGACAGCGTGCTGTCGTGCGGCAGCGCGGACCCGTCCGACGTGATCAGCTGCCGGGTCATCGGCCGCGACGCGGCCCGGTCGTCCAGCAGCTGCAGGATGTCCGGCAGCAGCTGCCCTATCGGGGTGTCGGAGGGCAGAACGATGTCGGCCCGGCGTCGCTCGCCGACCAAGGTCACCCGGCTGAGTTGCGCCCGGGATGTCGTTGCTGTGCTCACCACTTACGGGAACCTATCGTCGCGACGTTGAGGACTCGGGCCTGTACGGCGTTCCCATGTTACTGGCGCCCCGCCCATTCCCTTATGCGGGGAATTCCACCGCCCATGCACAGAATTCCCCCTATATCCCCCTGGGTTATCGGTACGAAATCCCCGACAACCTCCCCACTCATTACTTCTTCCGTTTCCTACTGCTTCCCACTGCTTCCCACTGCTTCCCACTGCGTCGCCGTCTTCGCCGGCTGTTCGTACTGCTGTTCCTGACGCTGCTGTTTCTCCTGCTCGGCCTTCTGCTGCGCCAGTGTGTGCTGGAGGAAGGACCATCCGACGCAGCCCGCGCACAGCACGGCGGCGATGGCGATACCGGCGAACATCTTCCCGATCCGCTCGTCCGCTGTTCGCCGCGCCCGCTGCGCGCCGAACAGCAGCGCGTCCCGCATCCTCCGCCGGCGCACCGCCACCGACTCCAGAAGCTGGCTGTCGTAATCCCGTGCCATACGTCTCGTCGTCCGTTGTGTCGGTCGTGTTCGTCCCTGGAACATATGGCATGGGTGAGTAACCAGTACACCCCAGGGTCAGAGGGTCACCACCGGGCAAGCCCCAGAAAGATCATGAAACGGAACCCCACCCCGCGAATTCCCGCACAACGCCCCGCCGCACTCCTGAAACCGCGTCGACAAGAAGGCCCTTGATGCGCCCGGAACGTCACGCGGGCGGCAGGTCCCCACCGCGGAAACGGCACGCCTCGTACCAGGTGCGGAGCGATTCGACCGTGGCGTCCAGCAGACCGCTCTTCACTGCCCGGTCGATCACCCCGTCGCTGATCCGCTCCCCGAGAACCACCGTCATGACCGCACGGACGGCATCGGCCGGCGACAGCCGTCGGCGTCCTTCTGCCCGCCGCCCCACTCGACGTTCCGGGCGGATCGATCGGCGCGGGTTCAGCCACCAGCGGCCATGCTCCTGAGCGCGGCAAGCGACGGTGCCTCGGTGAGGGTGCCGGGGAGGGCGTGGCTCAGCTTGTTGTCGTTCGCACCCTGCGCCAGCTCGGCGAGGAGAGCCGTGGGCGCGAGCCCCCGGGCCTTGCCGCTGCGCAGTGCCCGCAGCCAGGACGCGCCCGCGTTCACAGCGCTCGCGGAAAGCCCCGGAGGCACCACCCAACCGGCCGCGTCATCACCGTCGTTGGCCCACACGTACCCGATCACCGTGCCCGTCGCGTCGGCGATGCTCAGGTACGTCACCGGCCCGTCGGTCTCCCGGCTGTACGACGGGGGACCGGCCACCTGGTTGAACGGCAGGTCCTCGGCAAAGCGCGGGTTGATCGGTCGTTCGCTGCTCATGACGTCCACATTCCTTAACCTTTGTCTGTTCCGCAACGAGGCTACGGCCTCGGCAGAACCTCCCCGTAGACGTGCCACTTGCCATCTGCCGCGTCCATGAAGACCCGCGTCACCTTGTACTCGCTGCCGCGGGCGAGGAGCAGTTCCCGTTCGCCCTTGACCTGCGTGATGTGCTCCAACCAGAGGGCCGGCGTGCCCTGCGGCACCCGCAGATGCATGTACACGGACTTCTGGTCGAAGGGGGGCGGGGGCTTCTTGCCGAGTGCCGTGGAGGTGTACGCCTTGTCGTCGAAGACGCGGCCTTCCATGTCCAGCGGTGAGTCGAGGTTGAGGTGGCCGATCTCGGTGCCGCGGACCACCATGATGTTCTCGGGCACGGGGCGGGCGCCCATGACCTTGTCCATCTCATCGATGGTGTGCGTGATCGAGTCGGGCACGTCGTCCCCGAAGCGCAGGTGTCCGTTGATCTGCGTGTAGGCGCTTCCGGTGTAGGTCACCAACGACTCCTTGGACGAGGGGGGAACCTGGTCCATGAAGTCGTCCCAGTACGCGTTGCCGTAGCGGAGCCCCGCTTCGTCGCTGACGCTGGGCGCGGGGTTCGTACCGTGTGCCAGTTCGGCCTGGGCCACCGCGTGCTTCTCGGCGTCCGTGAGCTGGTCGAAGTCGTCCGCGGACACATGCGGCTTGTACTCGAACGGTTCCCCGGCGCCGCCGCCCGGTACGTCCGTGCCCTGGTGCGGGACGGCCGGCGCGTCGGTGCCGTGGTGCGCGGCGGCGTCCGCGGCGTCATTCCCGAGGTGCGCGTGGTCGCCGAGGTCCGCGTGGTCCCCGACGTGCGCCGCGTCGTCACCGTGCCCGGTCGCGTCATCACCGTGCCCGGCCGCGTCGTCGCCGTGCCCGGCCGCGTCATCACCGTGCCCGGCCGCGTCGTCGCCGTGTCCGCCGGGTGATCCGTCGTGCCCGTGCGCGCCGTCGTTT
>NZ_NHSG01000462.1:0-10473 GCF_020024005.1 Streptomyces purpurogeneiscleroticus | reverse complement strand
CCGTGCCCGAGCCCGCCCCCGCGCGGCTATCGTGACGCCCCGTGACCACCTTCATCTGGATCCTCGCGGCGCTCATCGTCATCGGGGTGTACCTGAGCTGGACCGCCGGCCGTCTCGACCGGCTGCACGCGCGCATCGACGCCGCCCGTGCCGCGCTCGACGCGCAGCTCCTGCGCCGCGCCTCCGTCGCGCAGGAGCTCGGTACCTCCGGCGTCCTCGACCCCGCCGCCTCGATCGTCCTGTACCAGGCGGCCCACGAGGCGCGGCAGGCCGAGGAGGACCAGCGGGAGGTCGCCGAGAGCGCGCTCAGCCAGGCGCTGCGCGCGGTCTTCGACGAGGCCGAGCAGACCGACGCCGTACGGGAGGCCCCCGGCGGCGAGCAGACGCTCGCCGAGCTGACCGCGGCGGTGCGGCGCGTCCCCATGGCCCGCCGCTTCCACAACGACGCCGTGCGTGCGGCCCGCGCCGTCCGCAGGCACCGCGTCGTACGCTGGTTCCGGCTCGCGGGCCACGCCCCGTTCCCGATGGCCTTCGAGATGGACGACGAGGCCCCGGCGGTCCTCGGGGACCGCACGGCGGCCTGAGCCCCGTACGAGTACGGCGGCGGAGCCGCGGCCGGGCCGGGGGCCGGGCAGGCCACTCCAAGAGCCACCGCCCTGCAATTGGCCCTTTTCACCTCCCGTACACAAACGGTTCTCTAGGTGCAGCAGCACAACCACCTGCACTTAGTGAGGTCAATCGTGTCCACCACGCCCACCACGCCCCAGTCCCCGGAGACCGGAACCGCCCGCGTCAAGCGCGGCATGGCCGAGCAGCTCAAGGGCGGCGTGATCATGGACGTCGTCACGCCGGAAGAGGCGAAGATCGCCGAGGACGCCGGTGCCGTGGCGGTCATGGCTCTGGAGCGCGTCCCCGCGGACATCCGCAAGGACGGCGGCGTGGCACGGATGTCCGACCCGGACATGATCGACGGCATCATCAACGCCGTCTCCATCCCCGTCATGGCCAAGTCCCGCATCGGCCACTTCGTCGAGGCCCAGGTCCTGCAGTCCCTCGGCGTCGACTACATCGACGAGTCCGAGGTCCTCACCCCGGCCGACGAGGTCAACCACTCCGACAAGTGGGCCTTCACCACCCCCTTCGTCTGTGGCGCCACCAACCTCGGTGAGGCCCTGCGCCGCATCGCCGAGGGCGCGGCCATGATCCGCTCCAAGGGCGAGGCCGGCACCGGCAACGTCGTCGAGGCCGTCCGCCACCTCCGCCAGATCAAGGGCGAGATCGCCAAGCTGCGCGGCTGCGACAACAACGAGCTGTTCGCCGCCGCCAAGGAGCTGCGCGCCCCCTACGAGCTGGTCAAGGAGGTCGCGGAGCTGGGCAAGCTGCCGGTCGTCCTCTTCTCCGCCGGTGGCGTCGCCACCCCCGCCGACGCCGCGCTCATGCGCCAGCTCGGCGCCGAGGGCGTCTTCGTCGGCTCCGGCATCTTCAAGTCCGGCGACCCGGCCAAGCGCGCCGCCGCCATCGTGAAGGCCACCACCTTCTACGACGACCCCAAGGTCATCGCCGACGCCTCCCGCGACCTGGGCGAGGCCATGGTCGGCATCAACTGCGACACCCTCCCCGAGGCGGAGCGGTACGCCAACCGCGGCTGGTAAGGGAACTACATGAGCAACAGCACCCCCACCATCGGCGTGCTGGCGCTGCAGGGCGACGTACGCGAGCACCTCACGGCGCTCGCGTCCGCCGACGCCCTGGCGCGCCCGGTGCGCCGCCCCGAGGAACTGGACGAACTCGACGGCCTGGTCATCCCCGGCGGCGAGTCCACGACCATGTCCAAGCTGGCGGGCGTCTTCGGCATGCTGGAGCCGCTGCGCGCGTTCATCCGTGCGGGCAAGCCGGTGTACGGCACCTGCGCGGGCATGATCATGGTCGCGGAGAAGATCCTGGACGGCCGGGACGACCAGGACACGTTCGGCGGCGTCGACATGATCGTGCGCCGTAACGCCTTCGGGCGGCAGAACGAGTCCTTCGAGGCGGCGGTCGACGTCGCCGGGATCGACGGCGGACCGGTCGAGGGCGTCTTCATCCGCGCGCCCTGGGTCGAGTCGGTCGGCGCCGAGGTCGACGTACTGGCCGAGCACGGCGGTCACACGGTGGCCGTCCGGCAGGGTAACGTCCTCGCCACGTCCTTCCACCCGGAACTCACCGGCGACCACCGGGTCCACGCGTTCTTCGTGGACATGGTGCGTCACGCCGCGTGAGGGGACCCCGGTAAGATCTAGGGCGTTCGTTTTCAGAAATGGGTTACGCGAAGGAGACAGGCGGATGTCCGGCCACTCTAAATGGGCTACGACGAAGCACAAGAAGGCCGTGATCGATGCCAAGCGCGGCAAGCTCTTCGCGAAGCTGATCAAGAACATCGAGGTCGCGGCCCGTATGGGTGGCGTGGACGTCGAGGGCAACCCGACGCTGTACGACGCCATCCAGAAGGCGAAGAAGCAGTCGGTCCCGAACAAGAACATCGACTCCGCGGTCAAGCGCGGCGGTGGTCTTGAGGCCGGCGGCGCCGACTACGAGACGATCATGTACGAGGGTTACGGCCCGAACGGTGTCGCGGTGCTCATCGAGTGCCTCACCGACAACCGCAACCGTGCCGCCTCGGACGTGCGCGTCGCCATGACCCGCAACGGCGGCTCGATGGCCGACCCGGGCTCGGTGTCCTACCTGTTCAACCGCAAGGGCGTCGTCATCGTCCCCAAGGGCGAGCTGACCGAGGACGACGTGCTGGCCGCGGTCCTGGACGCGGGCGCCGAGGAGGTCAACGACCTCGGTGAGTCCTTCGAGGTGCTCAGCGAGGCCACCGACGTGGTCGCGGTCCGCACCGCGCTCCAGGAGGCCGGCATCGACTACGACTCGGCCGACAGCAACTTCGTCCCGACCATGCAGGTCGAGCTGGACGAAGAGGGCGCGAAGAAGATCTTCAAGCTGATCGACGCCCTGGAGGACAGCGACGACGTCCAGAACGTCTTCGCCAACTTCGACGTGTCGGACGAAGTAATGGCGAAGGTCGACGCCTGAGCCACCTCGTTGCGGCTCTTTGCGGCTGTTGACGGGCCGGCAGGGATCATCCCTGTCGGCCCGTCTCGCGTTCGTGTGTCGCCGGTACCACCCGTTGTCAGTGCCACCCGATACTGTGCTGAGCAGGGGATCTCCGACCCCCGTGGTGGGGGTGGAGGGCCGAAACGGTACGGCGCCGGGTGGTGACAGCGCGGCATGAGGGGAGGGGGACACCCGTGAAGGTGCTCGGCGTTGACCCGGGGTTGACGCGCTGCGGCGTCGGCGTGGTCGAGGGCGTGGCCGGGCGGCCGCTGTCGATGGTGGGTGTCGGAGTGGTCCGCACCCCCTCCGATGCCGACATCGCGGACCGTCTCGTCCTCATCGAGCAGGGCATCGAGCACTGGCTCGACACGCACCGGCCCGAGTACGTCGCCGTGGAGCGGGTGTTCAGCCAGCACAACGTCCGTACGGTCATGGGCACGGCCCAGGCCAGCGCGGTCGCGATGCTGTGCGCCGCCCGTCGCGGGCTGCCCGTCGCGCTGCACACGCCGAGCGAGGTCAAGGCCGCCGTCACCGGCTCGGGGCGCGCCGACAAGGCGCAGGTCGGGGCCATGGTGACGCGGCTGCTGCGGCTGGACGCGCCACCCAAGCCCGCCGACGCCGCGGACGCGCTCGCGCTCGCCATCTGTCACATCTGGCGCGCGCCCGCCGTGAACCGCCTTCAGCAGGCCCACGCCGCCAACCGCCTCCAGCAGGCCCAGGCTCAGGCCCGGGCCCAGGCCGCCGCCCGGCGCACCCCGCCCGCCGCGCGCCCCGCCGGCGCGCCCCGCACCCCCGCTCCCGTACGTACGAATCAGCGCTCCCCGAAGGGCACGTCATGATCGCCTTCGTCTCCGGCCCGGTCGCGGCCCTGGCTCCCGATGCCGCCGTCGTGGAGGTGGGCGGCATCGGCATGGCCGTCCAGTGCACCCCCAATACGTTGTCCGGGCTGCGCATCGGCGAGCAGACGAAGCTCGCCACCTCCCTCGTCGTACGGGAGGACAGCCTCACGCTGTACGGCTTCGCGGACGACGACGAGCGGCAGACCTTCGAGCTGCTACAGACGGCGAGCGGCGTCGGCCCGCGGCTGGCGCAGGCGATGCTCGCGGTGCACAGCCCGGATGCGCTGCGGCGCGCGGTGGCGACCGGCGACGAGAAGGCGCTGACCGCCGTGCCCGGCATCGGCAAGAAGGGCGCGCAGAAGCTGCTGCTGGAGCTGAAGGACCGGCTCGGCGAGCCGGTCGGCAGCGCCGGGCCCGCGGTCGGCAGCCCGGTCACGGCCGCCTGGCGCGATCAGCTGCACGCCGCGCTGATCGGCCTCGGGTACGCCACCCGGGAGGCCGACGAGGCGGTGGGCGCGGTCGCCCCGCAGGCCGAGGCGGCCGTCGCGGACGGCGGTACGCCGCAGGTCTCGCAGCTCCTGAAGGCGGCGCTGCAGTCCCTGAACCGGGCCCGCTGACCGGGCGCCGGCCCGGGTACCCCTACGATCCGGCACTCCACCCACCGACGACGCGAGGCAGTACGCAGTGAACTGGGACGACAGCACCGACACCGCGGACGGACAGGACCCCGGCCTGCCGCCGGGCGGCGCCGACCGGCTGGTGGGCGCGGACGCCGACGGCGAGGACACGGCGGTCGAGGCCGCGCTGCGCCCGAAGGACCTGGAGGAGTTCGTCGGCCAGGAGCGGGTGCGCGAGCAGTTGGACCTCGTGCTGCGGGCCGCGCGGGCGCGCGGCGCCACTGCCGATCACGTGCTGCTCTCCGGCGCCCCGGGTCTCGGCAAGACCACGCTCTCGATGATCATCGCGGCGGAGATGGGCGCCCCGATCCGTATCACCTCCGGACCGGCGATCCAGCACGCCGGCGATCTCGCCGCGATCCTCTCCTCGCTCCAGGAGGGCGAGGTGCTTTTCCTGGACGAGATTCACCGGATGTCGCGGCCCGCCGAGGAAATGCTCTATATGGCGATGGAGGATTTCCGGGTCGACGTGATTGTGGGAAAGGGGCCGGGCGCCACCGCCATTCCGCTGGAACTTCCGCCGTTCACGCTGGTCGGCGCCACGACACGGGCGGGGCTGCTGCCGCCGCCGCTGCGCGACCGGTTCGGATTCACCGGGCACATGGAGTTCTACGCCCCGAATGAGCTGGAGCGGGTCATCCACCGCTCGGCGGGACTGCTCGATGTCGACATAGAGACCGAGGGTGCCGCCGAAATCGCCGGACGGTCGCGCGGTACGCCCCGTATTGCCAACCGTCTGCTGCGCCGCGTACGGGACTACGCCCAGGTCAAGGCGGACGGCCTGATCACCCGCGAGATCGCGGAGCAGGCGCTGGACGTGTACGAGGTCGACGGGCGGGGCCTGGACCGGCTGGACCGCGCGGTGCTCACGGCGCTGCTCAAGCTGTTCAGCGGCGGGCCCGTGGGCCTGTCGACCCTGGCGGTGGCCGTGGGGGAGGAGCGTGAGACGGTCGAGGAGGTCGCCGAGCCGTTCCTCGTGCGCGAGGGGCTGCTCGCGCGGACCCCCCGTGGCCGCATTGCCACGCCTGCCGCATGGGCGCATATTGGGCTGGTGCCGCCGCAGCAGATGACGGGCGGAAACGGACAGCAGGGGCTGTTCGGGACGTGACGGCGCGGGGACTCGCCGGGTCAGGAACTGCGGTGCGATGCTGGGCGTTGTTCCACTGGTGCGGACTCGCTTAGACTCCGCCGATGCCGTCCGTACGGTCCGGCATATCAACCCCCGTATACAAGGCCGCGCCTCCGCGGTCGTGCGAAGGAATGTCCGTCCCGTGAATATCATGACTCTCCTCCCGTTCATCGTGCTCATCGGGGCCATGTTCCTGATGACGCGCTCCGCCAAGAAGAAGCAGCAGGCGGCTGCGCAGATGCGGAATGAAATGCAGCCCGGCACCGGCGTCCGCACGATCGGAGGCATGTACGCCACCGTCAAGGAAATCCACGACGACGCGGTCCTCCTCGAGGTGGCCCCGGGCGTCCACGCGCTCTACGCGAAGAACGCGATCGGCGCCGTGCTGCCCGACGACGAGTACAACCGAATCATCGACGGCGCCGAGCAGGGCTCCGTCGTCCCGGACGACCTGTCCTCCCTGACCGGCGCCTCGGCCGTCAACGACGGCGACGACGACACCACCGGTAAGGGTGACGTCGCCGAGAAGATCGACCTGGGCAAGGACGCCCCCGCGGAGAAGACCGCCGAGAAGGCCGACGAGCCGAAGGCCGAGGAGCCGAAGGCCGACGAGACCCCGGCCGCGGCCGCCGACGCCGAGGCCGCCGAGGCGAAGGACGTCAAGAAGGACGCCAAGAAGGACGGCGGCGCCGACGCGAAGTAGGCGCGTACTTCCACGGAACCGCGGTGCGCCGGGAGCGGCGCCCGCGGTTCCGGGACCGTCTAGGCTCCGGCGGGGGCACGTCCCCACAAGACTTCGTGGCCGTCCGGCACTGACCTGACTCGGGCGGTTGGACAGGGAGATACGAGAAGGTGGCAGCACCGAACAAGGGCCGAAGGTCGCCGGCGGCCCAGAGCAGGCCGGGGCGCGCCCTGGTCCTGATCTTGGTCGTCATCGCGGCGCTGGTCGGGGGGATGTTCTACTCCGGCACCATGACGCCGCGACTGGGCATCGACCTCGCGGGCGGTACGAGCTTCACGCTGGAGGCGCAGAACCAGCCGGGCAAGCCCAACGCGATCAACGAGACCAACATGAAGACCGCCGCGGGCATCATCGAGCGGCGTGTCAACGGTCTCGGCGTCTCCGAGGCCGAGGTCCAGACCCAGGGAACCAACCACATCATCGTGAACATCCCCAAGGGGACGGACGCGAAGCAGGCCCGCCAGCAGGTCGGTACCACCGCTCAGCTCGGTTTCCGTACGGTGCTGACCGCGGCGGCCGGCGCGAAGGCGCCCACGCCGGGCGCTTCCGAGAGCCCGAAGGCCGGCAGCGGCGAGAAGGAGAAGCAGGGCGGCGACAGCACGTCGGCCACCCCCTCCGGCAGCCCCACCACGCAGGGCCGCGCCGTCAGCGACGCGCTCAAGAAGGACGACGCGCCGTCGCCCTCCGGCAAGCCCACCGGTTCCCCCAGCGCGCCCCCGGTCCAGCAGCCGCCCACGGGTGCCGACATCCCCGCCGCGCTGCAGAAGAAGCTCGCGGCGCTGGACTGCTCCTCCAAGGAGAGCCGTTCCGCCGCGGCCGAGGAGGCCGCCCGCGCCAAGCCCAGCGACTCGATCGTGGCCTGCGAGGACGACGGCAAGACGAAGTACGTGCTCGGCCCGGTCAAGGTCGAGGGCACGGACGTGGACGACGCCAAGGCCAACTTCGACCAGCAGGGCGGCCAGGGCTGGCTCGTCCAGATGAACTTCACCTCCGCCGGCGGCAAGAAGTTCGCCGACGTGACCGGTGACATCGCCACCAAGACCCCGCCGCAGAACCAGTTCGCGATCACCCTGGACGGCGAGGTCGTCTCGGCCCCGCAGGTGAGCAGCGCGATCGCGGGCGGCAACGCCCAGATCACCGGCGGCTTCACCCAGCAGTCCGCCGAGGACCTGGCGAACATGCTGTCCTACGGTGCGCTGCCGCTCTCCTTCAAGATCGCGGACGAGACCACCGTCACCGCGGCCCTCGGCGGCGAGCAGCTGAACGCGGGCCTGATCGCCGGTGCCATCGGCCTCGCGCTGGTCGTCATCTACCTGATCGCGTACTACCGCGGCCTGTCCCTGGTCGCGCTGGCGAGCCTCGTGGTCTCGGCGGTCCTGACGTACACGATCATGACGCTGCTCGGTCCGGCCATAGGCTTCGCGCTGAACCTCCCGGCCGTCTGCGGTGCGATCGTCGCGATCGGTATCACGGCCGACTCGTTCATCGTGTACTTCGAACGCATCCGGGACGAGATCCGCGAGGGCCGTACGCTGCGGCCCTCCGTCGAGCGGGCCTGGCCGCGCGCCCGGCGCACGATCCTGGTCTCCGACTTCGTGTCGTTCCTGGCCGCCGCCGTGCTCTTCATCGTCACCGTCGGCAAGGTCCAGGGCTTCGCGTTCACGCTGGGCCTCACGACCCTGCTGGACGTCGTGGTGGTCTTCTTCTTCACCAAGCCGCTGATGACGCTGCTGGCCAAGCGGAAGTTCTTCTACTCCGGGCATCCCTGGTCGGGTCTGGATCCCACGCGTCTCGGCGCGAAGCCGCCGCTGCGCCGCGGCCGGCGCACCTCCGCCCCCATCGAGACGAAGGAGGCGTGAGATGTCCAAGCTCGGCAATCTCGGCGCCCGGCTGTACCGCGGCGAGGTCGGTTACGACTTCATCGGCAAGCGCAAGATCTGGTACGCCGTCTCGATCCTGATCACCATCACGGCGATCGTGGGCCTCGGGGTCCGCGGTCTGAACATGGGCATCGAGTTCTCCGGCGGCGCGGTCTTCACCACTCCGAAGACCTCCGTCTCCTCGACCCAGGCCCAGCACCAGGCCGAGGCCGCTTCCGGTGGCCACCCGGCCACGGTCCAGAAGCTCGGCAACGGCGGTCTGCGGATCCAGATCAGTGAGCTGGACACCAAGGAGTCCGTGCCGGTCCAGGAGAAGCTGGCCAAGGACCTGAACGTCCCGGTCGAGGACGTCAACACCCAGCTGGTCGGCCCCAGCTGGGGCGAGGAGATCGCGAACAAGGCCTGGCTGGGCCTGGGGATCTTCATGATCCTCGTGGTGCTCTACCTCGCCATCGCCTTCGAGTGGCGGATGGCGCTGGCGGCCCTGATCGCGCTGATCCACGACCTCACGATCACGGTCGGCGTGTATGCGCTGGTCGGCTTCGAGGTCACGCCCGGTACGGTCATCGGTCTGCTGACCATCCTCGGTTACTCGCTGTACGACACGGTCGTGGTCTTCGACAGCCTCAAGGAAGCGTCCCGGGGCATCACGAAGCAGTCGCGGTACACCTATGGGGAGATCGCCAACCGGTCGATCAACTCCACGCTGGTGCGGTCGATCAACACCACGGTCGTGGCGCTGCTCCCGGTGGCGGGTCTGCTCTTCGTGGGCGGCGGCTTCCTGGGCGCGGGCATGCTGAACGACATCTCGCTGGCCCTGTTCGTGGGCCTCGCGGCCGGTGCGTACAGCTCGATCTTCATCGCCACCCCGCTGGTCGCCGACTTCAAGGAGCGCGAGCCGCAGATGAAGGCGCTGGCCCGGCGGGTCCGTGCCAAGCGCGCCTCCGCCGCCAAGAACGACTCCCAGGGGTCGGCCGAGGGCGGCGCGGAGTCCGGCGAGGAGCCGCAGGACGACGCCCCGGCGGCGGCCGGCAGCTCGGCGGCCGGCCCGCGCAGCCAGCCGTCCTCCCGCAGCCGCGGCCGCGGCCGTCCGTCGGGCAAGCGCCGATGAGCGCCCCCGCGGAGCTGCGCGAGCTCCTGCTCAGCCGGATCGCGGACGTACCGGACTACCCGCAGGCGGGGGTCGTCTTCAAGGACATCACCCCGCTGCTGGCCGACCCGGAGGCGTTCGGGCAGCTGACCGACGCGCTGGCCGGGGTCTGCGGCGAGGTCGGCGCGACGAAGATCGTGGCGCTGGAGGCCCGCGGGTTCATCCTCGCGGCCCCGGTCGCGGTGAAGGCGGGCGTCGGGTTCGTGCCCGTGCGCAAGGCCGGCAAGCTGCCCGGGGCGACACTCGGCCAGAGTTACGCGCTGGAGTACGGCCACGCCACGATCGAGATCCACGCCGACGCGCTGGCCCCGGGGGACCGGGTGCTGGTGATCGACGACGTGCTGGCCACGGGCGGTACGGCGGAAGCCTCGCTGACCCTGATCCGCCGCTCCGGCGCCGCGGTCGCGGGCGTGGCGGTCCTGCTGGAGCTGGGCTTCCTCGACGGCAGGGAGAAGCTGGCGGCGGGGCTCGACGGGGCGCCGCTGGAGGCGCTGATCACGGTCTGAGGCCGCGTCCGAGACCGCGGCGGTCGGGTGCCGGAAGCGTCATGTAGGGCCCCGTCCACCGTTCGAAAACCAGGCAAAGTGCAGGTAAAAGGGCATCCGGCATAAATGCGGATGCCCTTTTGCTGTGACCACAGGAGCATCGGCCCGCGGACGAGCCGTGGCTGCCGGCATGGATACCATGGCAGCCCGGCCACTTCGTGGACCGGTGGTCCGGCACCGCTCTTTTCCGCCCGTTCACCGGTGGGAAAGGTCCCAGCGAGGAGTTGCTCTTGCCAGACGAGGCCCAGCCGCTCTCCCCCCGCACGCCGGGGGGCAGCCCCGCCGCGCGCCCGGACGACCGTCCTGCGGGCGGCGCCGCGGACGCGCCGAAGAACGGCGGGAAGGAAGCGCCGGCGGGGCCCGTCCCGGCGGTTTCCGGGCCTGCCGCCACGGCGCCCAAGCCCACCCCGCCGTC
>NZ_NHSG01000461.1:0-10568 GCF_020024005.1 Streptomyces purpurogeneiscleroticus | reverse complement strand
GCCCCCTCCGTGCCCGCACACCCCTCTCCTGAAGGTCCAAAGCCAACGCATCGCCACCGTCGCCTGACGCAGACGACGGCGCTTCCCGCATGCCCCGCCGACGGTCCCTCGAGCACCCGCAAGACGCGGAAGTGAACTTTTAGCAGCGGGTGCTGTCGACGAACGGTGGGACTTCGCTGAGCCGGCCGCAGACGAGCGATGGACCGCCGACGGTCGGCGGCGGCCCCCAAGGGCTCCGACCAGCACGAGTCGGCCGTGATCAGACAATCGTGGCCGGCTCGGCGCTCCCTCACCGTCGCCGGCTATGACCGCGCACTCCAGCCGGCCCTCCCGCACGTCGCAGGTCACGGTGTCGCCGGGCCCACCCGGCCGTAATGCAGTTGGAGGAATCCAGGACGCAAAGCGACTGCCCAACTCGGCCCTCACAGCGCCGCAGATCCCCTCCACGGCACCCTGGCGGCCCCGGAGAACCTGCGCGGCGAGGGCGCTGGCAGGACGACAACCGCCCGGCCGAAGCCACCCGCAGGGCCCCGCACGACCTCGACGACCGCCGCCGGCGCCCGACCGACGCCCGCACAGCCCGCACGGCAGCCACCACACACCCGGCCGTCGCCCCCGACACACCGCCAGACACCACCCCCGGCCGGCTCCAGCGCGGCATGCGCCTGGCCGGCACACACCCCCGCAACGAACTCACCCACGCCGACTGACTGCCCCGCCCCGAAGACAGCACAGCCGAACCCGGCCACCGCATACCCCAGCACCTCACCGACCACGGCCCGGCAACCGCCACGCCCCGAAAACCGCGCCGACCACCGGCAGCACCCCACACATCGCGCGCACAACGGGCAGCCACCACCCACACCAAAACCGCCCCCCAGAAAGCCCCAACCAAAGCGCGCGACCCCGTACCCCAGCAGCAGACCGTGATCTCGCTGGCAAGGCAGCCGAGAGACAGAAACAGCCACCCGCAGATCATCGGTGTGTGAAGACTGAAGGTCGCGCGGTGACCGCGGGGCACAGGGAGCGCTTGGGCTGCGAAGCGGTGGGCATGCCGGCGGTGTTCCGCGTCCTGCTCCGGGTTCTGGGCGCGGGTGGCCCGGGGAGAACGAATTCGAAAACTTTCGACTGTTCATCGGGATTGTTTCGACGGCATATTGTGCCCCAGGATCTGTGCAGGCTCCTGGCCCCCTGCTTGAAGCTCCGCACCGGCCGCCACTGGGCATGCCCCACCATGCTCACTTTCGGGTTTCTGTACTGGCTGTATTGGCAGGTGCATGCCATCCGGCAGGAGGCAGGCCCCCCGCTCACCACCGAAAGTTCTCGACCCCTCACCAGAGAAAGAGGTCAGTCATGAACAGCAGAGCCTCCGGCATCGCGCGCCGAGTCCTGGCGCTCAGTACGACGGGGATGCTCGCCGCAACGGGCGTCGTCGCACTCTCCGGCCCGGCGCAGGCCGCGAGTACCCTCGGTACGGCGGCAGCCGCCCAGGGCCGCTACTTCGGCGCGGCGGTGGCCGCGAACCACCTCGGGGAAGCACCGTACGTCAGCACGCTGGACGCCGAGTTCACCTCCGTGACACCGGAGAACGAGATGAAGTGGGACGCCGTGGAGAGCTCTCGCGGCACCTTCACCTTCGACGCCGCCGACAGGATCGTCGCGCACGCCCGGGACAAGGGCATGAAGGTCCGCGGCCACACCCTGGTCTGGCACTCCCAGCTGCCCGGCTGGGTGGGCGGCCTGTCCGCCACCGACCTGCGCACCGCCATGAACAACCACATCACCAAGGTCATGCAGCACTACAAGGGCACGATCCACTCCTGGGACGTCGTCAACGAGGCGTTCCAGGACGGCAGCAGCGGGGCGCGGCGCAGTTCCCCCTTCCAGGACAAGCTGGGCAACGGCTACATCGAGGAGGCGTTCCGTACCGCCCGGGCCGCCGACCCCAACGCCAAGCTCTGTTACAACGACTACAACACCGACGGCGTGAACGCGAAGTCCAACGCCGTCTACGCCATGGTCAAAGACTTCAAGCAGCGCGGCGTCCCCATCGACTGCGTCGGGTTCCAGAGCCACTTCAACAGCAATTCCCCCGTGCCGGCGGACTACCGGCAGAACCTGCAGCGCTTCGCCGACCTCGGGGTCGACGTGCAGATCACGGAGCTGGACATCGAGGGCTCCGGCTCCGCGCAGGCCACCAGCTACGGCAACGTGGTGAAGGCGTGCCTGGCGGTCTCCCGCTGCACGGGTATCACCGTGTGGGGCATCACGGACAAGTACTCCTGGCGCAGCAGTGGTACACCGCTGCTCTTCGACGACAACTACGGCAAGAAGCCGGCGTACTACGCCGTGCTGTCCGCGCTCGGCGGCACGAGCGGCGGCGGTGGCACCCGTACCTGCACCGTCTCCTACGCGAAGCAGGAGGAGTGGGGTGACCGCTACAACGGCAAGGTGACCGTGACGGCCGGCCCGTCCGGGATCAGCGGCTGGAGCGTGCCGGTGACGGTCGCCTCCGGGCAGAAGGTCTCCGCCACCTGGAACGGCACGCCGAGCTGGGACAGCACCGGCAACGTCATGACGATGGCGCCGAAGGGCAACGGCAGTCTCGCGGCCGGTGCGTCGACCAGCTTCGGGTTCACCGTCATGACCAACGGCAACACCGCGCCGCCCACCGTCGGCGCGTGCACCGCCTCATGACGCGCGCCGCACCGCCCGCAGGCGGGCGCGCAGGAACCGCAGCGCCGCCTCGTCGTCATCGGCAGCACCGCCTTCGTGGCCGTTGTACCGCCAGACGTCGATCTCCTTGGGGCCGCCGTACTCGTGGTAGGCGGCGAACACCGTTGAGGGCGGCACGATGTCGTCCATCAGGGCCACCGAGAAGCGGGCCGGCACGCGGGCCCGGCGGGCGAAGTTGACCCCGTCGAAATAGGCGAGCGTCCGGTGCACCTGGTCCTCGCGGTCGCGGTGGACGGCCAGGTAGTCGGCTATCTCGCGGAACGGGGCGGCATCGGTCACGGTGACGGCGCGCGGGAAGTCGCACAGGAACGGCACGTGGGCGACGACCGCAGCGAGGTCGGGGACGAGGGCCGCGACGGCCAGTGCCACTCCCCCGCCCTGGCTCCGCCCGAGCACGGCGACGCGTCCGGGATCGACCGCGCGCAGGCCCCGTGCGGCGTCCACGGCGCGGACCGCGTCGGTGAACAGGCGCCGGTAGTAGTAGGTGTGCGGATCCTCGATACCGCGCGTCATCATCCCGGGCACCTGCGGACCCGCGGCGCAGCTGTCCGGGGTGTCGCCGCGTGACCAGCCGGAGCCCTGGCCACGGGTGTCCATGTGAAAGTGGGCGAACCCGGCACCGGCCCACAGCAGGTTCTCCAGGGCGTGGCCGCGCCCGCCGCCGTATCCGACGTACTCGACGACGGTGGGCAGCGGCCCGCTCGCCCCGTGCGGCAGGCGCAGCCACGCCTTGACGGGCTCGCCGCCGTGACCGGGGAAGGTGACGTCGTAGGTGTCGATGGCGGTCAGGCCCGTGTCGACCGGGTTCAGTGCCGCCTCGGCGGGCCGGGTTCCGGCCTCGCTCAGGGTGTCCTGCCAGAACGTTTCGAAGTCGGTGGGGTTGCGCTGGCCGCTGCGGTAGGCCCGGAGTTCCGGCTCGGGAAGGTCGTGGTGCACGGTCGTCTCCTCGGTGGCATGTGCACGTGCCCGGCCGCCGGTCGGTCCGGCAGCCGGGCACCTGACGTTGCGTTGGGTGGATCCTCACCGTGCCTGACGTTGCGTCACACGAAAGTCCGGGTGCAGTCGGCGCCGGTGGTCCACCGTTCGCACCGGGCCGGTGAGCCGGACCCGGGCCGTCAGGAGGGCGTCCGTGCTGGAGGGGCCGAACCGCATTTCCAGGTCGCCCGGTTCGACGATGCGGTGTCCGTCGCGGCCGGTGAAGGACGCCAGGTCGGCGGGGACGGTCGCGCGTACCTCCGCCACCTCGCCCGGCGCGAGGTCGAGGCGTACGTACCCGATGAGGCGCTGGACGGGCTGGACGACGGAGGCGACGGGGTCGTGCAGGTACAGCTGGACGACCTCGGTGCCCGGCCGCTTCCCGGTGTTGCGCACGGTGCAGGCCACCTCGAAAGCGCCGTCGGTGCCGGTCTCTTCGTGCGCGATGACGAGTCCGGACCACTCGAAGGTGGTGTACGTCAGCCCGTGGCCGAAGCCGAAGGCGGGGGTGGGGTCGATGCTGGAGACCTCGGTGGAGTGGCCGAGGCGGGGTGCGAGGTAGGTGGAGGGCTGTGCGCCCGGGAGCCGGGGCACGCTGACGGGGAGCCGGCCCGCCGGGGCAACGCGTCCGCTGAGGACGGAGGCGAGGGCCGTCGTCCCCTCCTCACCGGGGAAGAACGTCTGGACGACGGCGGCGGCCTCGGTCGCCGCACGGCCCAGGGCGTAGGGCCGGCCGGCGAGCAGGGTGACGACGAGCGGGGTGCCGGTGTCCAGCAGCGTGTCGAGCAGCTGCTGCTGTACTCCGGGCAGGGCCAGGGAGCCGGCGTCGCAGCCCTCGCCGCTGCTGCCGCGGCCGAAGAGCCCGGCCCGGTCGCCGAGTGCGGCGATCACCAGGTCGGCGCCGCGGGCCAGCTCGGCGGCCTCGGCGAAGCCGTCGGTGCCGCTGCCGTCGACGGTGGTACCGGACGCGGTGACGATCTCGCTGTCCGGGAACTCGGCGGCCAGTGCTTCGCGCAGGGTGGGCAGTTCGATGCCGGCGGGCACCTCCGGGTGCTGGCTGCCCACGTGCACGGGGAAGGAGTAGCAGCCGAGGACCGCCGTCGGTGTGTCGGCGTTGGGGCCGATCAGCGCGATGCGCGCCGGGGCCCGGCCGGGTCCGAGGGGCAGTGTGCCGTCGTTGCGGAGCAGAACGACGGCCTGCTCCGCGATGCGGCGGGCCAGGGCGCGGTTGTCCGCCGTGTCGAGGTCGACCGTGCCGCGCAGGTCCGCCGCGTCCGTGTCCACATCCGTTCCGGCGAGGGCCGCCGGTGTCGGGTCCCAGTCGGCGTCCAGCAGTCCCAGCTGGGCTTTCTGGATCAGGACCCGGCGCACGGCGCGGTCCACGGCCGCCTCGGGGACCAGGCCGTCGGCGAGCGCCGCGCGCAGTGGTGCGCCGAACGCCTTCACGGTGGGCAGTTCGACGTCGACGCCCGCGGTGAGCGCCGCGGCGGCGGCTTCGCCGAGACTGCCGGCGACCCCGTGCAGAGTCTGCAGGAAGGCGATGCCGAAGTAGTCGGCGACGACTGTTCCCTCGAAGCCCCAGGTGTCCCGGAGCAGGCCGGTGAGCAGCCGGTCATCGGCCGCGGAGGGGATGCCGTCGGTGTCGGTGTAGGCGTGCATCACCGAACGGACACCGCTCTCCCGTACGGCCATCTCGAACGGCGGCAGGATGACGTCGGCGCGTTCTCTGGAGCCCATGCCGACGGGCGCCAGGTTGCGTCCCGCGCGGGAGGCGGAGTATCCGGCGAAGTGCTTGAGGGTGGCGACAACGCCGGCGGACTCCAGGCCGCGTACGTAGGCGGTGCCGATGGTACCGACGAGGTAGGGATCCTCTCCGATGGTTTCCTCGACCCGCCCCCAGCGGGCGTCGCGCACGACGTCCAGGACGGGCGCGAGGCCCTGGTGGACGCCGACCGCGCGCAGGTCACGGCCGATCGCCGCAGCCATCTCGTGGATGAGCCCGGGGTTGAAGGTGGCGCCCCAGGAGAGGGGTACGGGGTAGGCGGTCGCGCCCCAGGCGGCAAAGCCCGCGAGGCATTCCTCGTGTGCCAGCGCCGGGATGCCGAAGCGGTTCGCGGCGGCAATTCTGCGCTGGGTGCGCAACAGTGACAGCGCGCCGAGCGCGGGGTCGACGGGGGTGGTGCCGAATGGTCGGGTCAGCTGGCCGAGGCCGTGGGGCAGCAGGTCGTCGAGGGGTGCCGGCTCCTCCATGTCGTGCTGGTGCGGGGCGACTTCGGCGCCCTCGGCGGAGGCGCCGACCCAGACCCCGAAGAGCTGGGCCGTCTTCTCCTCCAGTGTCATCTCGGCGAGCAGGGCGTCGGCCCGCTCCGCCGGATCGCGGGCCGCGTCCTGCCACAACGGGACCCGGGTGTCTTCGGTTCGTTCGGTCTGTGCGGGCATGTGGCCGGTCACTTTCCTCCGACGCCCATCAGGCCCTGGACCAGGGCGCGGCGGGCGAACAGATAAACGAGCAGGATGGGGAGCATGGACAGGACGACCGCGGCGAGCAGACCCGGGATGTCGACCCCGTGCTCGGTCTGGAAGTCGTAGAGGCCCATGGTGATGACCTTGGTGTCGGCGGACTGTGTGAGCACCAGGGGGAAGAGGAATCCGTTCCATGCCTGCAGGGCGGAGAAGACGATGATCGTCGAGAGGCCGCTGCGGGAGAGCGGCAGGACCAGTTGGAAGAAGACGCGCCGGGAGGACGCGCCGTCCATCGTCATCGCCTCGTACAGCTCCGGTGTGATGTCACGCATCACGCCGCTGAGGATCAGGGCGCACACCGGCATGGCGAAGGCGGCGGTCGGCAGGATGACGCCGATGAGGTTGTCGTAGAGCCCGGCCTCACTCATGACGTAGAACATGGGCACGATGACGGCCTGGGAGGGGATGGCGAGGCCGAGCAGGAACAGCCGGAAGACCGTGTGCGTCACCCTGCTGCGGCTGCGCACGATGGCGTACGACAGCGGCGGCACGAGGAGCACGACGATGCCCACGACGCACACGGTGACGAGGGCGGTGTTGAGGAAGTACTGCCCGAATCCGCTCTGGAAGTCCTTGATGTAGTTGTCGAGCGTGAAGGTCTTCGGCAGGGCCAGCGGCCCGTTCTCCGCGTAGTCGGCCCGCGACTGGAACGTGGCGACCAGCATGGCGTACAGCGGCAGTCCGACCAGGAAGAGCCAGATCAGCGAGCCGAAGCCGGCGAGGTGGTTGGGGCGGCGCTTGCTCACAGGCCCTCCATCCTGCTGCGCATCCTGTCGTAGCCCGAGAGGCGCACCACGATCAGCGAGATGACCGTGGCGACCAGGACGAGCAGCACGCCGATCGCCGAGGCCGTGCCGTAGTCGAAGTTCTTGAACGCCTTTTGGTACATGTAGTAGGCGCTGATGGTGGTGTCGGTGCCGGGGCCGCCCTGCGTGAGGATGAGGACGGTGTCGAAGGTCGTCAGGCCGCCCACCACCATCAGGATCGTGGAGGTGATGATGCTGTTGCGCAGCTGCGGCAGTGTGATGTGGAAGAACTGCCGGAACCTGCCCGCGCCGTCGATCTGGGCCGCCTGGTAGAGGACTCGGGGTACCGCGCGGGCCGCTCCCTGGTAGATGAGCGTGTGCAGCGGTGTGAACTGCCAGGCGCTCACGAAGACGAGGACGCCGATGGCGCTGCTCTGCGCACCGAAGAGGTTGCCGTCGCCGAAAAGCCACTCGGCGTGTGCGGGTACCCCGAAGTTGGGGTCCAGGACGGCGCGCCACAGCACGGACACGGCCGCCGCCGACAGCAGCAGCGGGACGAAGTAGATGGCGGAGAGGACGGCCCGGTTGCGCTGGGGGCCCGCCGCCCAGACGCCGAGCAGGATGCTCAGCGGCGTCTGGACGGCGACGCCGAGGCCGGTGAGCAGGACGCTCAGCCCGAGGCTCTTGAGCATGACGGGGTCGTCGAACAGCTTGCTCCAGTTGTCGAGCCCGGTGAACCGCGGGGCGCTCAGCCCGTCCCAGTGGGCGAAGGAGAGCACGGCGACCAGGACGAGCGGGAGGAGCGCGAAGAGGCCGAAGAAGACGGCGGCGGGTGCCGCCCAGGCGAAGCCTGGACGGCTGACGCCGGTGGCGGTGGGGGTCATGAGAGGGGTTCCAAGTCGGTGGTCGGCGCGGTCAGGACGTGGGCAGGGCCTGCATGGCCTTGATGAACCCGTCCTCGTCGAGCCCACCGTTGAGGAACTGCTGAACGGCCTGGTGCATGCCGACCGTCGCCGTCTGCGGGTACGCCTGGTCCCATGAGAGCTGGAAGGCGGGTGCCTTCTCGACCTTGTCGTACTGGTAGCGGGCGAAGTCCGGGTCGGCGGCGGCGTCGAGGAACTTGTCGGTGGTCGTGGTGGTGGGCAGGTTGCCGATGCCGAGCTGGGCCTTGACGAACTCGTCCGAGTACTGGAGTTTCAGGAACTCCGCGACCGCCTCCGGGTGCTTGGTCTTCTTCAGCACCGAGTAGAAGTTGTTGGTGTTGCCGACGAGGTTGTCCGGGTCGCCCTTGCCGCCGCCGACCGACGGGAAGGTGCCGTAACCGAGGTCATGTGCGGCGAAGTCGGGGTGGCTGTCCTGCTGGGTGGAGTACTCCCACGAGCCCATCAGCTCGAATCCGGCCTTCCCCGTGGCCAGGAGGGTGGGTGAGCCCTGGTCGGTGAATTTCACCGAGTCGTAGTTCGTGCCGAAGGCTCCGGCGTCCACCAGGTCCTTGAGCATGCCGAGGGCCTTCCTGCTGTCGGCGCTCGCCCAGGCGTCCTTGTCCCCGCCCAGCGCCTTCTGGAACAGCCCGGGGCCGGCCACCCGGTCGTAGAGGTACTCGAACCACATGAGCGTGGGCCACTTGTCGCCGCCGCCCAGGGCGATCGGCGTGACGCCCTCCGCCTTGAGCTTCCCGACCGCCGCCAGCAGGTCGTCCCAGGTCTTCGGCGGCTCGACACCGGCCTCCTTCAGCACCTTCTTGTTGTGGAACAGCAGCACGGGCTGGGTGCCGCGCATCGGGACGCCATACGGCTTCCCGTTCACCTCGGCGCTCTCGAACACGGAGGGCAGGAACTTGTCCTTCAGGTCGGGATCCTTCGTGATGAACTGATCCAGCGGCATGAGGAGTCCGGCATCGACGAACGGTTTGATGCTGCCGCCGCCCCAGTTGAAGAAGACGTCGGGGGCCTGCTTGCTGTTGATGACGGTCTGCAGCTTGGCCTGGTAGTCGGCGCCCGGGATGGTGTCCAGGACGGCCTTCACCTTCGATGTCCTGTTGAAGGTGGCGATGATCCGCTTCTCCACCTTGTTCGCGCTGTCGCCGTACACCAGGACGTGGATCTTGCCGTCGTCCCTGCCCGCCGATGCGGCGCCCCCGCCGCACGCCGACAGGGTGAGCGTCAGGCTCAGCGCGGCACCGCCGACAGCGGCGTTCCGCAGGAACCGTGCGCGTCGTCTCATCGCCCCCACCTTTCGAAAGTTTTTCGAAGCTATTTCCGAAACTTCACGCGTCGGGACGCTAGGACTCCCCGCTTGGGCGGGTCAACCCTCGGTCGGCGAGTTATCAACTTGTGACGCTGCGCCCGCAGTTGTCGGTGCTCTATGCTCCTCACCATGCGCGATGACGAGGAGTCGGGCCGTGTCACGTTGGCCCAGGTGGCGAAGCAGGCCGGGGTTTCCCTCTCGACAGTTTCGAAAGTCCTCAACGGGCGGCAGGACGTCGCCACACCGACCAGGCTCAAGGTGGAACGCCTGCTGGAGGCACACGCCTACCGGCGCACGACCCGCTCGGCTCAGGAGGCACCACTCATCGAGCTGGTCTTCCACGAGCTGGACAGCATCTGGGCGATGGAGCTGATCCGCGGAGTGGAGAACGTGGCCAAGGCCCACCGGGCCAGCGTCGTCCTCACCGAGAGCGGAACCCGGCAGGCCCCCGGTCCCGACTGGATCGAAGGGGTGCTGCAACGCCGGCCGCTCGGCGTGGTCCTGGTCTTCTCCGCCCTGCCGGCGGAGGTCAAGCAGCAGCTGCGCTCGCGCGCCATCCCCTTCGTCATCATCGACCCCGCCGGCGATCCCGACCCCGACGTCCCGTCGGTGGGCTCGGCCAACTGGAGCGGCGGGCTCGCAGCCACGCGCCATCTCATCGACTCCGGACACCGCCGCATCGGCATCATCACCGGCCCCGAGGACATGCTCTGCTCGCTGGCACGCCTGGACGGCTACCGCTCGGCGATGAGCATGGCGGGCCTGGAGATCGATCCCGATCTCGTCCTGTACGGCGACTTCCACGTCGAAGGCGGCTACGAGGGAACCAGGAAACTGCTCTCGCTCCCCCGCCCACCGACCGCCATCTTCTCGGGCAGCGATCTGCAGGCCCTCGGCGCGCTGGAAGCCGCACGCGTCAGTGGCCTGCGCGTCCCGCACGACCTGTCCGTGGTCGGCTACGACGACGTACCGGTCGCCCGCTGGTCCAGCCCTGCGCTGACCACGGTGCACCAGCCACTGCGGCGGATGGCCGAGGAGGCGACCCAGATGCTGCTGCGCATACGGGCGCAGGCACCGGTCACGACCAGACTCGAACTGGCCACCAGCCTCGTCGTCAGAAAGAGCACGGCGCCGCCCCGAGACTGACTACGGCGTGCCGTGGCCGGTGCCTGCCTGACTACGGCGTGCTCGTGGACGGTGCCCGCCAGAGCAGCAGTACGAGACCGGCCAGTGCCGGTACGGCAGCCAGGACACACGGAGGCGGAGGACATGGGACGGCAGGTCCGAGCCGCCGCGACCCACGGCATCCCGCTCCGTCTGCACCACCAGCGCCAATGCCCC
>NZ_NHSG01000460.1:0-10688 GCF_020024005.1 Streptomyces purpurogeneiscleroticus | reverse complement strand
GGCACGCCCGCCCCGCCCGCGGCCTGCGCTTCCCGGCCGTCGCGCCCAACACCGCCGACGCGGTGACCGTCCCCGCGGGCCATGAGCACAACATCGTCATCCGCTGGGGCGACCCGGTGCTGCGCGGCGCCCCGGCGTTCGACGCCGACCGGCAGTCCGCGAAGGCGCAGGCCGGCCAGTTCGGCTACAACTGCGACTACATGGCCGTGCTGGACCTCCCGGGCGAGCGGGACCGGCAGGTCTTCGTGATCAATCACGAGTACACCGACGAGGCCCTGATGTTCGCCGGGTACGACGCGGACAACCCGACCCGGGAGCAGGCGGAGATCGGGCTGCAGGCGCACGGCCTGACGGTGCTCGTGGCGCAGGAGGAGCGGCGCAGCGGCCGGCTCACCGCGGTGCCCCGCCACCACCTCAACCGCCGGATCACCGGCACCACGCCGTTCGAGGTGACCGGCCCGGCGGCCGGCAGCGACCTGCTGAAGACCTCCGCCGACCCCGAGGGCACCCGCATCCTCGGCACGCTCAACAACTGCGGCGGCGGCATCACCCCGTGGGGCACCGTGCTGTCCGGCGAGGAGAACTTCAACCAGTACTTCGCCCATGGCGACCAGGCCGGCGACCCGCAGACCGCAGCGCGGCTGAAGCGGTACGGCTTCAAGGGCGGCGCCAGCGAGCGCAAGTGGGAGCGGTTCGACCGGCGCTTCGACGTCGCGAAGGAGCCGAACGAGACCAACCGCTTCGGCTGGGTGGTGGAGATCGACCCGTTCGACCCCGACTCCACCCCGCGCAAGCTCACCGCGCTCGGCCGCTTCAAGCACGAGGCCGCCGAGCCGCGGCTGACGCCCGACGGCCGGCCCGTGCTCTACATGGGTGACGACGAAAAGTTCGACTACTTCTACAAGTTCGTCTCCGCCAAGCGGATGAAGCGCGGCACGAGCGCCGCGGCGCGCGAGCACAACCGCACGCTGCTGGACGAGGGCACGCTGTACGTCGCGAAGTTCACCGGCGACAGCCCGGCGGACCAGATCGACGGGTCGGGGAAGCTGCCGGAGGACGGCGAGTTCGACGGTCGCGGCGAGTGGATCCCGCTGGCGACCGGCAGCACCTCGCACGTGCCCGGGATGACCGCGGAGGAGGTGTACGTCTTCACGCGGATGGCTGCCGACAAGGTGGGTGCCACGAAGATGGACCGCCCCGAGGACGTCGAGCCCAGCCCCCGCACCGGCAAGGTCTATGTCGCGCTGACCAACAACAGCGACCGGGGGAAGGACGGCAAGGCGCCCGCCGACGAGGCCAACCCGCGCAACGCAAACAAGCACGGCCAGATACTGGAGCTGACCGAGCACCGCGGCGACGCGGCGGCCGGACGTTTCACGTGGAACCTCTTCCTCGTCTGCGGTGACCCGGAGGACCCGTCGACGTACTTCGGCGGCTTCCCCAAGGACCAGGTCAGCCCGATCTCCTGCCCGGACAACATCACCTTCGATGTGCACGGCAACCTGTGGATCTCCACCGACGGCAACGCGCTGGGCAGCCATGACGGCCTCTTCGGTGTGGCCACCACCGGCCCCCGGCGCGGTCAGGTGCGGCAGTTCCTCACCGTGCCGACCGGTGCCGAGACCTGCGGGCCGGTCGTGCAGGAGCGGCGGGTGCTGGTCGCGGTGCAGCACCCGGGTGAGGTGGACGGCGCGAGCGTGGAGAAGCCCGCTTCGCACTGGCCGGACGGACCGGGCGCGCTGGTCCGGCCGTCCGTGGTGAGCGTGTGGCGCACGGACGGTGACGACATCGGCGTGTGAGCCGACCGATCCGCCGGTACGGAGCGGAGCGCCTGCCGTGGGGGACAGGCGGCCCGCTCCGTCCGCGTGCGCGGTGTCTCACTCCTCCGGCAGCCGCTTCGCCGCCGCGCTCACCGACCGGCCGCGCCAGCCGTCACCGGACCACGGGTCGGCCGCATCCAGCCGCTCGGGCGCGGTCCGCAGCGTCCAGCGCTGGGCGTGCAGCTCCGGGTCGTCCAGTTCCTCGCGGGTGATCGGCATGGCCACCGGCGCGCCCGGCTTGGCGCGGACGCTGTAGGGCGCGACGGCGGTCTGCGCGTAGGCGTTGCGCTGCACGTCGAGGTAGATACGGCCGCGGCCGGCCTTCGTAGGGCGGTCGGCCTTGCGCTGCTCAGTGGTGAGCCGGTCGGGATGGCGGTCGGCGAGCAGATCGGCGGCGCGGTGCGCGAAGTCCCGTACCGCGTCGTAGTCCGACTTGGCGTCCAGCGGCGCGATGACGTGCAGGCCGCGCGAGCCGGTGGTCATCAGCCGGGCCGGCAGCCGGAGTTCGTCCCACAGCGCGCAGACCCGGCCCGCCGCCCAGCGCACGTCCTCGAAGTCCGCGCCCTCCGACGGGTCCAGGTCGACGATCAGGAGGTCGGGGTCGTTGGGGGTGTCCTCCCGGGACAGCCAGCGGTGCTGGGTGAGGGATGCCTGCCCGGCGAGGTACACGAGCGTGGCGGCGTCGTCGCAGACGACGTGCGTGACCTTGCCGCCGGCCTTCTCCTGGACGGAGGTGCGCACCCAGTCGGGGAAGTAGTCCGGCGCGTTCTTCTGCATCAGCGGGCGGCCGCCGATGCCGTCGGGGTGGCGCTCCATCATCAGGGGGCGGCCGCGCAGATGCGGCAGCGCGCGTGGTGCGGCGGCCCCGTAGTGCTCGGCGACCTCCAGCTTCGTGATGCCGTCGTCGGGAAAGAGCACCTTGTCCGGGCGGCTGATCGCGACGGTGCGCCGGCCCGCCCGTACGGTCTCCTCGTCCTTCGCGCGCCCGCTCCGGGGGCGCCCGTCCTTCTTGTCGCCCTTCATGAGGGGGAGGGGTAACCGCGCCGGCCGTGCGCCAAACCCCGTGCCGCCGCGCCGGGGACGGCCCTGGGGACGGTGCCGGGGACGGCCGTACGAGTTGCTTCCGGGGCACGGCCCTTCGCCTGCCGCGCCGGGCGGCACCGGCGTGCTTACGATCCTTGGAGCGGCAGGGGCCGGACAGGGGCCGGGGTACGGAGAGGTGGAAGGAACGCCACGATGAGAGCCGTAGCAGTCAGTGCCTTCGGGGCCGAGCCCGAGCTGATGGACCTGCCACAGCCCGAGCCGGGACCCGGCGAGGTGCTGGTCGCGATGGCGGTCGCCGGGCTGAACCCGACCGACTGGAAGATCGCCGACGGCATGCTGAAGGACGCCGTGCCGCACTCCTTTCCACTGGTCCTGGGGACCGACGGGGCGGGCGAGGTGGTCGCGGTCGGCCCCGACGTGCGCCGCTGCACGGTTGGCGACCAGGTCTTCGGGCAGTTCCAGCTGGTCGGCAGGGGCGGCGGTTCGTACGCGGACTACGCCGTCGCCGCCGAGGACGCGGTCGCCCCCGCGCCGCGCAACGTCACGTACGCGACCTCGGCGGCGGTGCCGACGGCCGGCACGGCCGCGTACAACCTCGTCGAGGAGACCCGGGTCGCGGAGGGCAAGCGGGTGCTGGTCGTGGGTGCGACCGGCGGCGTCGGCACGTTCGTCACGCAGCTCGCTGCGCAGCGCGGCGCCGAGGTGATCGCCACGGCCCGGGCGGGCAGCGCGGAGCTGATGGGGCAGTTCGGCGCGGCGGTCACGGTGGATTACACCGAGGGGCCGGTGGCCCAGCAGGTGCTGGCGGCCCACCCGGACGGCGTGGACATCCTGATCGACCTGGTCAGCGGGGAGGCGGCGTTCGCGGACATGACGCAGGTCGTACGGGACGGCGGCACGGTCGTGTCCACCGTCGGCGCGGCCGACACGGACATGCTCATCGAGCACAACCTGCGCGGCTTCAACTTCGAGAACCGTCCCTCGCCGCAGCTGCTGTCCATCCTCGCCGACCAGCTCGACGCGGGCCGGCTCACCGTCCTGATCACCAGTGAGGTGCAGCTGGAGGACGCCCCGGCGGTCCTCGCCCGCAGCCGCACGGGCCGGGCGCAGGGCAAGACCGTCATCGGCCTCTGACGGCCCGGCGGGCCCGCACGCGCCTCGCCAGTACTCCCGGCAGGACGGCGGCGAACCCCGCGGTGAGCCCCGTGGCGAGCAGCGCCCAGCCGCCGAGCCGGGCGCTCGCGGTGAGCGTGTCGTACACCGCCGAGCCCGCCGCGTCGGACACCCCCGGTGGCAGCGCGTCCAGGGCGTACCCGCGGGCGGCGGCGAACGCGGCGAGAAGGAGCGCGCCGCCCGCCGCGCAGCCCAGGCCGGTACCGATCAGCGCCTGCCGGCGGCGCGGTGCCAGCAGCAGTCCGGCCGCCAGGCTCAGCACCGCCGCGACGGGCAGCAGCCTGCCGAGCGTCCGTACCGCCGTGTACGTGCCGTGGGCCTCGGCGACCTGGTCGGACCGCAGCAGCACGAGCGTGGTGCCGGAGACATGGACCCGCTGGATCAGGCGGGCACCGGCCGGCACGGTGTGGACGAGGCGGTCCCGGGCCCGGTCGACGACGGGCTCCAGGTCGAGCACCACGGACCGGCCGCCGGGTGCGGCGAGCGCGCTGACGAGGGAGGCATGGGTGGTGCCGTTGACGCGGCTCCACAGGGCGGGAAAGGAACGCGAGGTGACCACACCGCGGATCTGGGTGGCCACGAACTCCCGTATGCCGCGGGTGAACCGCTCGCGCACCGCGGGCCGTTCGGCCGGCGGCACGGCGTCCACCAGCGTCGACAGGTCCACCCGGCGCATCACGCCGTCGGTGATCGCGGTGACCATGTTCCGCTGGACGGCGGGGTCGCGGGAGAGCGGCGCGGTGGTGGCGGTGTAGCGGGCCGTGTCGGTCAGTTCGGCGCGTGCCCAGCCCGCGGTGAGGGCCGGCGGGGCAAGGAGACAGCCGAGGACCAGCAGCACGGTGGCCAGGGTGGCGCGCAGTCGGTGGCGGACCGGTACGCGGCGTGCGGGCGGGGCACCGGTGCGGGCCGGCGCGCTCGCTGCCATGTCTCCTCCGTTTCACGTGAAACCGGAACCTGTCCCGAGTAATCCGCACCCGTCCCGAGTAATCCGCCCCGTACCGAGCAGTTCACACTCGTACCGGACAATCGGCACCTGTCCCGAGTAACCCGACACCACCACCTCATCACAGGCACGGAAAAGTCTGCCGTCGCGCCGCCCGCCGACGCGCTGTTTCGGACGGCCGTTCAGTGGTCGTGCGGCCCCGGCCGGTGTACCGGTCCGTGCGTGTCCGCGCAGTGGGCGCCGGAGGGCCGGTCCGCGGTGTCGCTGTACTGGCCGTCCCCGATGCGCAGCAGGTCCCCGCCGCCGTCCTGTTCGCCCAGGTGGTCGACCTGGAGCGTGGCGTGCGTGATGCCGTACTCCGCGGCGAGCAGCTCCTGCAGCGTCCGGCGGACCTTGTGGCAGTCGCCGCCCGGCGCCACCAGGACGTGGGCGGAGAGCGCGGGGTCGCCGGAGGTGATCTCCCAGACGTGCAGGTCGTGGACCTCCACGACCTGGTCGGCGGCGACCAGCCGGTCGCCCAGCTCGTCCGGGTCCACCCCGGCGGGCGCGGCCTCCATGAAGATCCGGCCCGAGTCACGGACCAGGCCGATACCGGCCTTGAGCATCAGCGCGACCACGAGCAGCGACGCGATGGCGTCCGCCCGGGCGAAGCCGGTGGTCAGCACGACCGCGCCGGCCACCGCGGTGGCGATGAAGCCGAAGAGGTCGGTGAGGAGGTGCTGGTAGGCGCCCTCGACGTTCAGGCTGGAGCGGTTGGCCTTGGAGATGAACCAGGTCGCGACGAGGTTGACCGCGACGCCGGCGAGCGCGGTGACCAGGACCAGGCCGCCGGTGACCTCGGGCGGCTCGATGAGACGGTGGATCGCCTCGTACGCCAGCCAGACCGACAGCACCAGCAGCGTGACGCCGTTGGCCTGCGCGGAGAGGATCTCGGCGCGCTTGAGGCCGTACGTGTAGCCACCGCGCGCCGGGCGGGCCGCCAGCCGCATGGCGATCAGCGCGAGCACGATCGAGACGGCGTCGGTGAGCATGTGGGCGGCGTCGGAGATCAGCGCCAGCGACCGGGCGAGGAAGCCGATCACGACTTCGATGGCCATGAACGCGGTGATCAGGATCAGCGCGGCCCGCAGCCAGCGGCGGTCCGCGTCCGCCGATACGGCGTGCGAGTGGCCCGAGTGATCACCGTGCGCGTGGGCGTGCCCCGTCATGGCCCACTCCCTCCTGGTTCGGGCGGCATGACTGCCGCAAATGCGCTCGAACGAAGGAAACCGCACTTCGGCAAAAGATCCAAAGGCTGCATCGGTACCCGTTGTCATTCCCCCGGCCGCCGCGCAACGACGCAGGTCAGCGCGGTGTGTGCGAACGGAGTCCGGAGGCGGTCTTGAAAGGGCGCCGGGCAGGAACGATCTTGGTGGGGACCGCAGCACCCCACCCACACACTCCCAGGGAGCGTTCTTGGCCGCGAACCGAGAAGCGCCGAACCGAGCAGCGAACCGAGAAGCGCCGGAAATACTGTCGCCGGAGTTCGCGGCGGATCCGTACGCCGCGTACCGCGTCATGCGCGACGACTTCCCGCTGCTCCACCACGAGCCCACCCAGAGCTACATCGTCTCCCGGTACGAGGACGTCGAACGGGCCTTCAAGGATCCGGCGTTCACCACCGAGAACTACGACTGGCAGCTGGAGCCGGTGCACGGCCGGACCATCCTGCAGATGAGCGGCCGCGAGCACTCCGTACGCCGCGCGCTGGTCGCGCCCGCCTTCCGCGGCGCCCCCCTCCAGGAGACCTTCCAGCCCGTCATCGAGCGCAACGCGCGCGAGCTCATCGACGGCTTCCGCGACACGGGCCGGGCCGACCTCGTCGCGCAGTTCGCGACCCGCTTCCCGGTCAATGTCATCGTCGACATGCTCGGCCTGGACCGCGCCGACCACGACCGCTTCCACGGCTGGTACACCGCGATCATCGACTTCCTCGGCAACCTGAGCCAGGACCCGGACGTGGCCGCGGCCGGATTGCGGACGCAGCAGGAGTTCGCCGCGTACATGCTGCCGATCATCCGGGAGCGGCGCGCGAACCCCGGCGACGATCTGCTCTCCACGCTGTGCACCGCGGAGATCGACGGTACGGCGATGAGCGACGAGGACATCAAGGCGTTCTGCAGCCTGCTGCTGGCCGCGGGCGGGGAGACCACCGACAAGGCGATCTCCAGCGTCATGCACAACCTGCTGCGTCACCCCGAGCAGCTGGCCGCCGTGCGGGAGGACCGGTCGCTGATCGAGCGGGCCTTCGCGGAGACGCTGCGGTACACGCCCCCGGTGCACATGATCATGCGGCAGCCGGCGGAGGACGTCGTGATCGGCGGCGGCAAGGTGCCGGCCGGGGCCACCGTGACCTGCCTGATCGGCGCGGCGGGCCGGGACGAGCGGCGGTACGCCGACCCGGACAGCTTCAACATCTTCCGCGACGACCTCAGGTCGACGACGGCCTTCTCCGCCGCCGCCGACCACTTGGCCTTCGCGCTCGGCCGGCACTTCTGCGTCGGCGCGCTGCTGGCCAAGGCCGAGGTCGAGGCCGGCGTCGGTCAGCTGCTGGACGCGCTGCCGGACATGGCGCTGGAGGACGGCTTCACCCCACGCGAGCAGGGCGTCTTCACCCGCGGCCTGGACGCGCTGCCGGTCCGCTTCACGCCGGTGGGCTGAGGCGGGCGGGCAGAAGGGCCGTACGGGGCGCACCCGTACGGCCCGCGCCCCGGGCAGCGGATCCCGGGCCGGTCAGGCCGGCCCCGGCGTGTACGTCGGCGTGAACGTCACCGGCAGGCCCGTCAGCCCGCGCATCCACAGCGACGGATGCCAGACCAGGTCCTTGTCGGGCACCGCGAGCACCACGTCGGGCAGCCGGTCCAGCAGTACCTCCACCGCCGCCCGCGCGATCACCTCCGCCAGCTGCGGCGCCGGGTACGGGCAGGAGTGCTCGCCGTGGCTGAACGCCATGTGCGCCTGGTTGCCGTCGGTGTGCGCCGAGGCGAAGTCCGGCCGCACGAGCGGGTCGTTGTTGGCCGCGGCGAGCCCCAGTACGAGCAGGTCACCGGCCTTGATGCGGTGGCCGCCGAGCTGGGTGTCGCGGGCCGCCCAGCGCCCGATGAAGTTCTGCGTGGGGGTGTCCTCCCACAGCACCTCGTTCAGCGCCTGGCCCACGCTGCGCCGCCCGCCGGTCAGGCTGACCGCGAACCGGTCGTCGGTCAGCATCAGCCGCAGCGTGTTGCCGATCCAGTTGGCGGTCGGCTGCTGCGCCGCGGCCATCACCACCAGCAGATCGATGACCACCTCCTCGGAGGTCAGCCCCGCCGCGTGGGCCAGCAGCCGCGAGGGGACGTCGGGTCCGGGCCGCCCGCGCTTCACGCGGACCAGCCGCGCCATCCGGTCCGCGACCCGCTGGTGCGCGTCGATCGCGCCGTCGCCCACATCCAGCGACTCGGCGATGTCCCGTACCAGGTCCGGTACTTCGCTCTTCGGCGCGCCGTACAGCTCGGCGACGACCAGCAGCGGCAGCCGCAGCGCGTACTCGGCCATCAGGTCCGCTTCGCCGCGCCCGGCGAAGGCGTCGACCAGCCCGTCCGCGACCCGCTCGCAGATCTGCCGCAGCTCGAACTGGTCGATGGCCAGTAGCGCGTCACTGATCGCCCCGGCCCGCCGCTGGTGCTCGGGCCCCTCGGCGAACATCACCGACGGCTGGTGCCCGACGAACGGCAGCAGCGGCCAGTCGACCGGCACCTGGTCCCAGGCGTTCCAGCGGCGCGAGTCGCGGGCGAACAGCTCGGGATCGGAGGTGACCTGGTGCAGCTCGCGGTAGCCGATCACGAACCAGGCCGGGAAGCCGCCGTCCAGCAGGATCGGTACGACCGCGCCGTGCCGACTGCGCATCTCCCGGTACAGCCGGGCCGGATCGCCGCTCAGCCCCTCGCCGTACAGCGGTACGGCCCCGGCGGACACGGGGCAGCCGGCGGTCTGCGGCGCTTCGGTCACGGTGCACCCTCCTGAACTCGGGTCATGCGGTCGGTTCCTGGGCGGCGAGCGCGTACAGATGGCGGACGAGGGAGATCAGCACCTGCTTGCTGGACTCCCTGTCGCGGGCGTCGCAGGAGATCAGCGGCACAGTGGGGGAGAGATCCAGCGCGTCCCGGATCTGCTCCAGGGTGTGCTGCTCGCCGCCGAAGTCGTTGTGCGCGACGACGAACGGCATCCCGTGGGCCTCCAGGCGGTCGATCGCGTACCAGGAGTCGTGCAGCCGCCGGGTGTCGACCAGCACCACGGCGCCCAGCGTCCCCGCGAAGAGCCGGTCCCACAGGAACCAGAAGCGCTCCTGGCCGGGGGCGCCGAAGAGGTACAGGACGTTGCGGTCGTTGATCGTGATGCGGCCGAAGTCGAAGGCGACGGTGGTCGTCGACTTGGCCTCGACGCCGGCCGGGTCGTCCACGCCGACGCCCGCCTGGGTCATCGTCTCCTCGGTGTTGAGGGGGCGGATCTCGCTGACCGAGCGGACCATGGTGGTCTTGCCGACGCCGAAGCCGCCGACGATCACGATCTTCAGGCCGTTGTCGGCGGACTGGTGCAGCGGGGCCCGTACGTCCTCCTCCAAGACGGCGCCGGCCGCGCCGTCAGAGACGTTGGAGTGCATCGAGCACCTCCTTCAGCAGGTCGGGTTCGGGCAGCTCGGCCCGGGCGGCCGTGCGCGGGTGGCGGGCGGTGATCCGGCCCGTGTCGAGCAGGTCGGTCAGCAGGATCCGTACGACGCTGACCGGCAGCCGCAGCGCCGCCGACAGCTCGACGACGGCCGTCGGCCGTTGGGCCAGCTCCAGGATGCGGACGTGCTCGGACTGCATCCCGGGTGCCGGCTCGCACTCGGCCACGATCAGCGTGACCAGGTCGAAGCGGCTCCCGGCGGCCCGGCTGCGGCCGCCGGTGACGGTGTAGAGGCGGTCCGGGTCGTCGTCCGGGCCGAGCGGGCTCACGCCGGCCGGCCCGGCAGGCCGGCGCCACCGTCCTCGCGGGGCGCGGCACTGAGGTACTCGCCGATCTGCTCGACCAGTTCGTTCATGTTGAAGCCGATCACGCCGACGTCGGCGTCCTCGACGGCGACCACGGCCAGGTGGGCGCCGTGCCCCGCCTCGACGATGAAGAGGATGCCGCCGTGGAACTCGGTCATGGCCTGCCGCACGCCGCCGCTGCCGTCACCGAACTCCACGGACGCGCCGTGCGACAACGACTGGATGCCGGAGGCGATCGCGGCCAGCTGGTCGGCCTGGTCGACGCTCAGGTCCCGGGAGTGGCAGAGCTTGAGGCCGTCGCGGGACAGCACCAGCGCGTGCCGGGCGCCCGGCGTCTTCTGCAGGAGGTTCTCCAGCAGCCAGTCCAGGCGGTTGTCGGTGGTATTCATCGGGGATCGTCCTTCGGGGCATTTTCGGAGGTGGTGGGCCGGGCAGGCGGGGCCTCGCCCTGCACGGCCCGGCGGAAGGAGCGCAGGCGCGCGGCGGACTCCTCGTGGGAGCGGCCGCGGGTGCGTCCGGTGGCCTGCGGGGCCTGCGGGATGGGCGCGCCGGCCAGGGTCTGGCCGCGGCGCCGCTTGGGCAGTCCGCTCGGTCCGTACTCCGTCGCGGGCGCCGGGGCGGCGCCGCGCGGCGCGGGCACGTCCGGCGCGCCCCGGTCCTGGG
>NZ_NHSG01000459.1:0-10757 GCF_020024005.1 Streptomyces purpurogeneiscleroticus | reverse complement strand
ATCCGCGGGGTGCGGATCGGGGCCCGGCGCCCTTCGGGCCGACCTGGGGCCCGCTGGCTGCGGGTCGACCGAGAGCCGTTGTCTACTGAGCGTCCGGGCCCCACCCGGGTCGCACCCGCCGGCCGACTGAAACCTGAACCGTCGCTTCCGTGCCGCAGGGGTGGACCTGGCTCCCAGTTGTGGTGCGCCGTGCGGCGCACCACCCCATGGCCCAGCTGCGTTCGACGGCTGCGCGGAGGTCTGCCGGTCGGACGTCCTTGTGGTGGACTCGGCCGAACCTACCGGCCGCCGACGGGCTCCTGTCAACATCTGTTCTACCTGCGTCGTTTTTGCGTTCAACCAGGTCAGTGCCGAACTGCCGCAGGTAGGGCGAGTACGCGCCGGGCACGTCGCCCGGCGGCACTCGCCGCGGGAGGTTCACTCGTTCGGCCGCTGGAAGACCGTCCGGCCGCCGACGACCGTCCGCAGGCAGCGCGGCAGCTCCTGGCCGGGGGTGAGGTCGGGCAGGCCGGGGGTGCCGGAGCGGGGGTCGGTGGACCAGCGCTCGACGCGCTCGTCGGGGGCCTGGACGAGCAGTTCACCGGTGTGCCAGACCGCGTAGTCGGCGGGCGCGCCCGGCACGAGGACGCCCGCGTCGTCGCGGCCGACGGCCCGCCAGCCGCCGCGGGTGTGGGCGGTGAACGCGGCGCGTGCGGAGATGCCGTGTCCGGGGGTGCGGTGGAAGACGGCGGCGCGGACGGTGCCCCAGGGGTCGAGCGGGGTGACGGGGCTGTCGGAGCCGAGGGCGAGCGGGACGCCGGCCTTGAGGAGGGCCGCGTACGGGTTGAGGGTGCGGGCCCGTTCGGCGCCGAGGCGGGTGGCGTACATGCCGTGCTCGCCGCCCCACAGGGCGTCGAAGGCGGGCTGTACGGAGGCGGTCAGGGCGAGTTCGGCGAAGCCGGCGATGGTGTCCGGGGTGAGCATCTCGCAGTGTTCGATGCGGTGCCGGGCGGCGCGTACCCGGTCCAGGCCGACCCGGTCGGCGGCCGTGCGTACGCCGTCGACGACGGCGGTGAGCGCGGCGTCGCCGATGGCGTGGAAGCCCGCCTGGAGGCCGGCTTCGGTGCAGGCGGCGACGTGCGCGGCGACGGTGTCGGCGTCGAGCAGCGCGTTGCCGGTGTGTGCGGCGTCGGTGTACGGGGCGCACAGGTGGGCGGTGTGCGAGCCGAGCGAGCCGTCGGCGAAGAGGTCGCCCGCCGCGCCGATGGCGCCGAGCTCCCTGATCCGCTCCGCGTCCTTTGCGGTCGTGATGAGTTCGCCCCAGTAGCCGACGACGCGCGGGCCGTCGCCGGCGGCGGCGCGGGCGAGCAGCGCGACGAGGTCGTCCTCGCCGGAGATCTCCGGGCCGGCGCATTCGTGGACGGTGCCGATGCCGAGGGAGGCGGCGTGCGCGAGCGCGGCGGCCTGCGCGTCGGCGCGCTGGGCCGGGGTGACGGTGTCGTACGCGGCCTGCCGGACGGCGTGGTGGGCGTCGCCGGTGAGCGGTCCCGCGGGGTCGAATCCGGCGCGTTCGCGCAGGCCGGGGACGAGGTCCTGGAGGGCGGTGGTGACCGCGGCGGAGTGCACGTCGATGCGGCTGAGGTAGAGCGGGCGGCCGCCGGTGGCCTCGTCCAGCTCGGCGCGGGAGGGCGGGCGGCCCTCGGGCCAGGCGGAGGCGTCCCAGCCGTGGCCGAGCAGTACGCGGTCGGCGGGGCGGGCGGCGGCGAAGGAGCGGATGCGCTCCAGGGCGCCGGAGAGGGACCGGGTGCCGCTGAGGTCGAGGCCGGTCAGGGCGAGCCCGGTGGCGGTGGTGTGCACATGTGCGTCAGTGAACGCGGGGGTCACGAGCGCACCGTCGAGGTCGATGACCTCGTCGACCCCGTCGGCGAAGGAGTCGGCGGCGCCCTCCGAGCCGACCCAGGCGACCGAGCCGCCCTCGACGACCATGGCGGTGGCGAAGGGGTCGGCCGGGCTGTGGACCTCGCCGCGGCGCAGCAGGACGGTGCGGTCGGGGGCCGGTACGGGGGTGCGTTCACTCATACCGGACAGTTTCGCCCCTGCGCGTACCCGGCGGTCGCGCGGGGTGGGTGTGGCGCGGCCGCATCCGGACCGGCGCCGCCCCCTGAGAGCCCGCGGGCCCCGCGCTTCAGATGCGGGGCGGCCGGGCCTCGTACGGCGTGGACAGCACCACGGTCGTACGCGTCGAGACGCCCGCGAGCGTACGGATGCGGGTCAGCAGGTGCTCCAGGTCCAGCGGCGCGGCCACCCGGACCTTGAGGATGTAGTTCTCGTCGCCCGCGACGCTGTGGCACGCCTCCAGTTCGGGGACCTCGGCGAGCCGCTCGGCGATGTCGTCCGGGGCGCTGGGGTCGAAGGGTTTGACCGAGATGAAGGCGGTCAGCGGCAGCCCCACCGCCTCGGGGTCGACGATGGCGGCATAGCCGCGGATCACGCCGCGCTGCTCCAGTCTGCGCACGCGCTGATGCACCGCCGAGGTGGACAGGCCAGTGGCCTTGCCCAGGTCGGTGTAGCTCATCCGCCCGTCCTTGACGAGCAGATCCACGATTTGTCGGTCCAGCTCCTCCACACGATCAACCTACTGTGCCGGAGCACTACGGCGCAGCTCGCGCCGGATCGTGGACACCGTGCGCCCCCTGTGTGACGAACACCACACCCCTCACTCCGTGTCCGGCCGGAAGCCGAGATTATGCAGCGGAGAGGCAGGGAAATGCTCGTGGTGGTCGAGGCCGCCCAACACAGGACGATGGCGGTACTCGCAGCCCACCCGAGGGGGATGGACATCATGCGACGCCCGAAGCAGGAATCCACGCTGGAGAACACTGCCGCCCAGGAGGGCGACAGTTTCCGCGACGACGACTTCGACGCCTTCGACACCGTCGAGCTGTACCGCGTCAGCTGCCCGGACTGCAGGCAGCCCATCGCGCTGCTCGCCGACGAGGACACGCTGCCCGAGCACGCGGTCTGCTCCTCGCCCTGGAACCCCTTCGGCCTGACGGTCTGCCAGGGGTCCGGCCGGGGCGTGGCCGAGACGGCCTCCGCCGATGACGTGCTGGACCCCCAGGCGCAGGACAGCGGCATGCTCCTGACGCTCCCGGAGGGCCTGGACTGGCGTACCCAGCCGTTCTCCCACGTGGGCGGCCCCGGCTCCCGTCCGGTGCACGTCCCCCTGATGCGCCGCCACCGCTGACGCGCCCGCGGCGCGGCAGCCGCGAGGCCGGACGCAGACTTTCACCGTGCGAGTGAGCCACCCGACTCACTCGCACCTCCTTGCCGCTCGATGAGTACCCGCCTTTCACGGCACCGCTTTGACGTGCCGTCAGCAGGTCGGCGCCGTCAGCAGGACTGCGTCATCAGCGGGACCGTGTCATCAGCGGGATTCCGGGCCCGCGAGGTGCCGGGCGATGACCATCCGCTGGATCTGGTTGGTGCCCTCGACGATCTGCAGGACCTTGGCCTCGCGCATATAGCGCTCGGCCGGGAAGTCCGCGGTGTAGCCGTACCCTCCGAGCAGCTGGACCGCGTCGGTCGTGACGCGCATCGCCGCGTCCGAGCAGAAGAGCTTGGCCATGGCCGCTTCCTTGGTGAAGGGGCGGCCCTCGTCCCGCAGCCGGGCCGCGGCCAGGTAGAGCGACCGCCCGGCCGTCACCTGCGTGGCCATGTCGGCGAGCATGAAGCGCAGCCCCTGATAGTCGGCAATGGGGCGGCCGAACTGACGTCGCGTCATGACGTATGCCAGCGCCTCGTCGAGGGCCGCCTGCGCCACGCCCACGGCGCACGCCGCGATGCCCAGCCGGCCGGAGTCCAGCGCGTCGAGCGCGATGGCGAAGCCCTGGCCCTCCTCGCCGAGCCGGCGCGCGTCCGTGATGCGTACGCCGTCGAAGTGCAGTTGCGCCGTGGGCGAGCCCTTCATGCCCATCTTGCGCTCGGGCGCGGCAGCGCTCAGCCCCTCGGCATCGCCGGGCACCAGGAAGGCCGTGATGCCGTGCGCGCCCGCTCCCCCGGTGCGGGCGAGGACCGTGTAGAAGTCGGCGATGCCGCCGTGGGTGGTCCATGCCTTCGTACCGTTCAGGACCCAACCGTCCCCCTCGCGCGTGGCGCGGGTGGTCAGGGACGCGGCGTCCGACCCGGCGGCGGGCTCGGAGAGGCAGTACGCGCCGAGCAGCCCGCCGCCGAGCATCGCGGGCAGATGCTCGGCGCGCTGCTCCTTCGTGCCGTACGCGGCGAGCGCGTGGCAGGCCAGGGTGTGGACGCTGACGCCGAGGCCGACGGTGAGCCGCGCGGCGGCCAGCTCTTCGAGGACCTGGAGATAGACCTCGTACGGCTGGCCGCCTCCGCCGAACTCCTCGGCGTACGCCAGGCCGAGCAGGCCCGACTCCGAAAGCAGCGTGAAGAGCTCGCGGGGGAACCGGCCCGCCTCCTCCTCGGCGGCGGCCGTGGGCGCGATCTCGCGGGCCGCCAGGTCGCGTACGAGCGTCATCAGCTGGCGGGCTTCGTCGGTGGGCAGCCTGCGGTCCACGGGCGCGGGGCCGTACTCGGTCATGGCGGCGCTCTCCTCCCTGTAGGGCACTGCGGCGCGCGCCGCTCGGGTGGCGCGGCGCTGCCGGTCCCACTGCCGCGATGATCTCTCTCCGGGTCGCGGAAGGCGATGACCTGCGGCGGTGGCGCAAGGAGTATGCCCGATACGGCGGCGCCCCTCACCCTTGATCGGCTTCTTCCGTTGGTCGCCGGACCGTGTGCGGGAGTTCAGCAAATTGGTCCAAACCATTGACCGAGTTGGTCTAGTCCTTCTACCTTCTCCCCCGACGCTCCACGCGTTCGGCGCCACTGCGGACGCAGGTCACAGCACTTCCCCCTCGATGGACCCCCACTCCGAGGAGCAACCATGCTCAGACCGCACAAGAAGCGCCTCCACCACGGATTCGCGGCCGTGGCCGCGGCCCTGTGCACCGCCGCGATGGCCGCCGGCGCGCTCACCGGGACCGCCACGGCCGCTCCCGCCGACTCCGCCCCCGCCGCCACCGTCAAGACAGCCGCCAACACCGCTGCCACACAGCCCGCTTCGGCGGGCGCAGGGACCAAGGCGGCCGGCAACAAGGTCGTCGGGTACTTCACCAACTGGGGCGTCTACCAGCGCAATTACCACGTCAAGAACATCGAGACCTCCGGCTCGGCGAACAAACTCACCCACATCAACTACGCCTTCGGCAACGTCACCGGCGGCAAGTGCGCGATCGGCGACGCGTACGCCGACTACGACAAGGCGTACACCGCCGACCAGAGCGTCGACGGCAAGGCCGACACCTGGGAGAACGGGGCGCTGCGCGGCAACTTCAACCAGCTGCGCAAGCTCAAGGCGCTGCACCCGAACCTCAAGGTGATCTGGTCCTTCGGCGGCTGGACCTGGTCCGGTGGGTTCGCCGAGGCGGCCAAGAACCCGGCGGCGTTCGCGCAGTCCTGTTACGACCTGGTCGAGGACAAGCGCTGGGCGGACGTCTTCGACGGCATCGACATCGACTGGGAGTACCCCAACGCCTGCGGCCTGACCTGCGACACCAGCGGCCGGACCGCCTTCACGAACCTCATGAAGGCGCTGCGTGCGAAGTTCGGCAGCTCCAACCTGGTGACCGCGGCGATCACCGCCGACGCCTCCGCCGGCGGCAAGATCGACGCCGCCGACTACGCGGGCGCGGCCCAGTACGTCGACTGGTACAACCCCATGACGTACGACTACTTCGGCGCCTGGGACGCGAAGGGCCCGACGGCCCCGCACTCGCCGCTGACCTCGTACAGCGGTATCCCGAAGGCCGGGTTCAACACCGCCGACACCACCAAGAAGCTCAAGAGCCTGGGCATCCCGGCGAACAAGCTGCTGCTGGGCATCGGCTTCTACGGGCGCGGCTGGAGCGGCGTCACGCAGGACGCGCCGGGCGGCACGGCGACCGGCGCGGCGCCGGGCAAGTACGAGGCGGGCATCGAGGACTACAAGGACCTCAAGGGCCGCTGCCCGGCGACCGGCAAGGTCGGCGGCACCGCGTACGCCAAGTGCGGTGACCAGTGGTGGAGTTACGACACCCCGGAGACCATCGGCACGAAGATGAACTTCAAGAACGAGCAGGGCATGGGCGGCACGTTCTTCTGGGAGCTCAGCGGGGACACCGCGAGCGGCGAGCTGATCAAGGCGATCAGGTAGGCCGACGACTGAAGGCAGGGGGGCGGGCGGCTTCGGCCGCCCGCCCCTTCGTCGTGCCGCACTGTCGACGCACCACTATTGACGCACTGTCAGCAACGGCCCTAATCTCTCGTTCAGCTACCTTCGTTACCGCAAGTAACCGCACGTCAGCGCTGTGACCGTACCGCCATGACCGAGCGCTCCCCCGGGAGGAAGCAGTGGGCAGGAATCAGCGGGCCGTACCGGAAGAAGGCCGCACGTCCTGGAGGAAGAGCGCGGCCGTGGCCGTGCCGGCGGTACTGGCCGTCGGGGCGCTGGCGACCGTGATGGCGCAGGGCGTGCTCGCCGCGTCGTTCGCCGTCTCCGGCACCCACTTCCAGGTGGCTTCGGGCAAGTTGACCAGCGACGGGCTGGCCTCGTACGTGCACACCGACCGCTCCGCCGACGGCACCGGCCATCCGGTCGCCCTGCTCGGCATCGGCAAGGCACGGCTCTCCGACATCTGCCAGTCGGCGCAGGTCGGTACGCCGATGGGGCCGGTGGTCTTCAAGCTCACCGCGGGCGGGAAGGCGGGCCCCGTCACCGCGGACAGCCTCGTCATCGACGGGGAGGACCTGGTCGGTGACGCGCGCTTCGGCACGGCGCAGATCGGCCGGGACGCCTCGACGCTGGACGAAGTACCGGGCATCCGCGGCCCGAAGGGGAAGTTCGGACTGCAGGCCGGTGACATCGAGGTCGCGGGCGTGAAGTCGCACGCCTGGTCGGCCACGGGCGGGAACTTCCGCCTCAAGGGCCTGAAGCTGGGCGTCAGCCTGGACGGCGAGAAGTGCTTCTGAGGCGGCCGCGGCTGCCGGCCGTACTCACGGCGCTGCGAGCGCGGCTGAGGGCGCAGGCGGCTCGGCTGCCCCGGTCCGAGGCGCGGGCCCGGTTCCGCCGGTGGCGGCGGACCCGGCCGTTCTGGGCCGGGCTGCTGCTCGTCCTCGGCGGCGCCGAGCTGCTGCTCGTCCCGCTCTCCCCGCTCGGCGTGCTGGTCAGCCTGGGGCTGGGCGGGCTCGCGGCGCTCGGCATCGGGCTGGCCCTGATCGTGGCCGGAGTGTTCCTGTGGTGCGCCCCGTCCGCGCGGCACTACGTGAGCGTCAACGCGCTGATCCTGTCCGTGATCTCCTTCGCGGCCACCAACCTCGGCGGCTTCCTGGTCGGCATGGGGCTGGGCATCGCGGGCGCGGCGATGGGCTTCGGCTGGACGCCGCTCCCCGAGAGCCCCGAGGGACAAGACCCAGCCTCGCAGGACGGCCCCGCATGCCCGGCCGGCCGTACGGGCCCGTCCACCACCCTCGCCGTGGCCCTGCCCGTCGCCCTTCTCGCCGCGCTCGGGACGCCCGCCACCGAGGCCCGCGCCGCCGGGCCCGGCATTCCCGCCCCCGCTGCCGTCCCCACCGTCACGACCAGCCGTTTCGCGCCGAAGGGCTTCACGCTCGCCGGCGTCGAGGACGTGCCCACCGCGCGCGGCCCCGTCCGGGCGATGGTGCTGAAGATGAAGGCCGCCTCGCTCACCGACTACCGTCTGCTCACCCGTGACGGCAGCGACGAACTGGGACTGGGCGCGACTTCGCTGGAGCTGAGCGGCGACGTCACGCTCTACCTGACGAAGTTCCGCGGCTGCGTGCAAGGGGTGCTCTGCCTGACCTTCACCCCGGACCGGCTGCCCGTGCCGCCGCTGGTGCCGCCCTTCGTGTACATGACCGATGTCTCCGCCGAGCAGGCGCTGGTCACCTCGGACCTGATCGTCGCCGACGGCCTGCGGCTGCGCGCGGACGAGCCGGTGCCGCCGGCCGCCTGATTCCGCGCCGACACCGGCCCGGCCAGGACAAATGTCATGGGTGAGCCGTGCGTTTTTCCCGTGAAGCACGTGACGGACGATGCTGTTCCCCGCCGGGCAACTCTGCGATCGTCGCAAAGAGAGGCCGCAAAGACAGCCCGCGGCCCGGACCGCCGGGAGGGGTCGGTGGACAAGCGCTACGAGGTCTACTGCCTGATGGACCCGCACTTCTACGACGCGCCGGCCCGCGCCCGCAGCGGTGGCACCGCCTTCCCGCAGACGCAACGGCCGGCCCCCGACGGCTGGCGCCGCGCCGAGCTGGACGACTGGATCGTGTTCCGCCCCGCCGGCCGCACGCTGCCCCTCCAGGGCTGGAAGATCCACGTCTCGGCGTGTCTCGACAACGCGGCGGACATCCTCACCGCGGTCCGGGACTACTGCCTCCCGCGCCGGATCGCCTTCAAGTTCCTGCCGGACAAGGACACGCTGCTGCTCGCCAACGCCAAGTACGCCCACCGGGGTTCGAGCGGCAAATTCGTGACGGTATACCCGGCGGACGAGGCGGAGCTGGAGCGGGTGCTCACCGAGCTGGGGCTGCTCCTCGAAGGACAGGCCGGACCGTACATCCTGAGCGATCTGCGCTGGGGCGAGGGCCCGCTGTACGTCCGGTACGGCGCCTTCGCCGAGCGGTACTGCGTCTCCCCGGACGGCGAGGTCCAGCCCGCGATGGAGGACGGCGAGGGCCGGCTGGTCCCGGACGTCCGCACGCCCACCTTCCAGGTGCCCGACTGGGTGGAACTGCCCGGTTTTCTCGCCCCGCACCTCGCGGCGCGCGGCAGCGGCGCCACCCTCGCCGACCTGCCCTACCGCTTCGAAAGCGCCCTGCACTTCTCCAACGGCGGCGGCATCTACGCAGGTGAGGACCTGCGCACCGGCGACCGCGTGGTGCTCAAGGAGGCCCGCCCGCACGCCGGGCTGACACCGGACGGCCGGGACGCCGTCGCCCGCCAGCAGCGCGAACGGGAGATGCTGGAACGGCTGCGCGGCCTGGACTGCGTACCGGCGCTGCACGGTCACTTCGTACGGGGCGACCACCACTTCCTGGTCGAGGAGTTCATCGAAGGGACGGAGCTCAACGACGAGTTCGTCGACCGTTACCCGCTCACCCTCGCGGGCGCGGACGAGGCCGCGACGGCCGATTACACCGCCTGGGCCCTCGGCCTGTACGACCGCGTGGCGCGCGCCGTCGGCGAGGTCCACGCGCGCGGTGTGGTCCTCGGTGATCTCCAGCCGTCGAACATCATCGTGCGCCCGGACGGCGGCGTGGTGCTGATCGACCTCGAAGGGGCGGCGGACGCCGCGGAGGGGCAGCGGCAGGCCCTCGGCGCCCAGGGATTCACGGCACCGCGCGAGGTGCACGGCCCGGCCGTCGACGACTACGCCCTGGCCTGCCTGAAACTCTTCCTCTTCCTGCCGCTGACCGGCCTGCTCTCCCTGGCGCCCGGCAAGGCGGGACAGCTCGCCCGGGAGGCGGCACGCGCGTTCCCCGTCCCCGAGGGGTACTTCGACGCGGCAGTGCGCACGCTCACCGGCGACGGCGGGACGCCCCCGGAGGCACAAGCCGAACCGCGGCTGCGGCCGGACCGCGAGGGCTGGGCGGAGACCCGCGATGAACTGGCGGGCGCCATTCTCGCGGCGGCCACGCCCGAGCGGGACGACCGGCTCTTCCCCGGCGACATCGAGCAGTTCGCCTCGCCCGGCGGCGGGCTGGGCATGGCGTACGGCGCGGCCGGAGTCCTGTACGCGATGGACGTGACGGGCGCCGGCCGGCACCCCGGCCACGAGGAGTGGCTGATCCGGCGCGCCCTGCGCCCCGAGCCCGGGTCCCTGCTCGGCTTCTACGACGGGCTGCACGGCGTCGCGTACGTCCTGGACCACCTCGGGCACCGGCACGAGGCACTGAAGATCCTCGACCAGTGCGCGGGCGAGCAGTGGCTCCGGCTCGGCCTCGACCTCCGGGGCGGGCTGTCCGGCATCGGCCTGAATCTCCTCCACTTCGCGTCGGCGACCGGCGAACCGGCCCTCCAGGACGCGGCCAGGGAAGCGGTGGACGCCGTGGCTGCCCGGCTGGGCCCGGTGGACGCCGTACCGGAAGTGAGCGGCGGCGGCCAGCCGTACGCCGGCCTGCTGCGCGGTTCGTCCGGCCCGGCGCTGCTGTTCCTGCGGTGGTACGAGCACACGGGCGACCCGGCGTTCCTCGACCTCGCCTCGACGGCCCTGCGGCAGGACCTGCGCCGCTGCATGGTCCGCGACGACGGAGTCATGGAGGTCAACGAGGGCTGGCGGACGATGCCCTACCTTGCGGACGGCAGCGTGGGCATCGGCCTCGTCCTGGACGACTACCTGGCACACCGGGAGAACGAGGGGTTCACGGCGGCCGCCGCGATGATCCGCCGCGCCGCCGAGGGCCGCTTCTACGTCGAGCCGGGCCTCTTCGACGGCCTGGCCGGGATGATCCTCCACCTCAGCCGCGCGCACCCCGCCGGCACCGCGGCCGGTCGGGACCCGGCCGTCGCCGACCAGATACGCCGGCTGGCCCGGTACGCCCTCGTCCACGAAGGCCGCCTCGCCTTCCCCGGCGAGCAGCTGCTGCGGCTCTCCATGGACCTCGGCACCGGCAGCGCCGGAGTACTGCTGGCGCTCGGCGCCGCCCTCCACGACTCCCCCGTA
>NZ_NHSG01000458.1:0-21462 GCF_020024005.1 Streptomyces purpurogeneiscleroticus | reverse complement strand
CCCCCAGCAGGGGGTTACCCAGGAGGGGGCTGCGGGAATCGGGAGTCGGGGGTGTCAGGACGGGCGGGCCATTGCTGCCACGAATGCCTTTTCCACGTCGGCGGTGGAGAGGACGCCGTAGATCTCGCCGGTGTCCTCGACGACGAGGTACTCGGTCGCCGGCGTGGCGCGGAGGTGGTCCAGGAGGTCCTCGCCGGCCAGCTCGGCCGGGACCCGCATGCCCTCCTTGAGGTCCTGGGCGAGGCCGCTGACCGCGACCCAGGGGCGGCGGTGTTCGGGGATGCCGACGATGGCGGCCTCGCGGACGACGGCGGTGGGTGTGCCGTGTCCGTCGACGACCACCAGGGCGCGGGCGCCCGCGTCGTTGGCCCGGCGCAGCGCCTCGGAGAGCGGCGTGTGCGACTCCACGGGGACGGCGCGCCGGGTGAGCGCACGGGCGCGGAGGTCCGGGAGGTGTGCGCGGAGCCGGGCCATGCGCAGGCTGTTGCCGGCGCCGGTCCAGATGATCGCGGCGAGGATCGCGGCGAGCAGGGCGTCGGTGAGCGAGTCGACGCCGCCGATGTCGGGGCGTTCGTTGCCCAGCGCCCCGGTGTGGGTGAGCAGCGGCAGCCCGATGAGGACGGCGACGGCGAGCGCGCGGCCGACCCAGGCGGCGGCGACGGTGCCGGTCATCGGCTTGCCGGTGATGGCCCAGACGACGGCGCGGAGCATCCGGCCGCCGTCGAGCGGGAGCCCGGGCAGCAGGTTGAAGACCGCGACGATGAGGTTGGAGATCATCAGGCCGGCGATCAGGACGCCGGGGACGGTGCCGGGCTCGACGAGGTACATCGCGCCGTAGAAGACACCGGCGAGCACGAGGGAGAGCAGCGGGCCCACGAAGGCGAGGACGAATTCGCGGCCGGGGGTCTCGGACTCCTTCTCGATCTCCGAGACGCCGCCGAAGAACTGGAGCTGAATGCGGCGCACGGGGAGCTTGAAGCGAAGCGCGGCGACGGTGTGCGCCAGCTCGTGCACCAGGACGGAGGCGTAGAAGGCGACGGCGAAGAAGAGGGAGACGAGGTACCGGGCGCCGCCGAGGTCGGGCAGTACGCGTTCCAGCTGGCCGCCGAAGACCCAGGTGATGAGGGCCGCGACGAGGAACCAGCTGGGGGCGACGTACACGGGCACGCCGAAGGGCTTGCCCATGAGGATGCCGCCGCCGATGCCGCGGCGTCCGTTGGCGGCGCCGTCGACGGAGCCCGGCGTGGCGCCGCGCCGCGGCTTCCCGGAAGCGTTCTCGGCGGCCGTACCTGTACCGGGACGAGGACCAGTACCAGTACCAGTACCGGGCGTGTCGGCGCCCTCCTCGGGGGTGCCGCTCGGCTCGTCCGGCGCCCGTTCGGGCAGGCTCTTGCCGGCCTCCGGCCCCGCCTCCTCGGCGGTGTCCGGTGCGGTGGCGGACTCCTGGGCGTCCTGCGGGCCCTGCGGCTTCCCGCTCTCGTCCACGGTGTCCCCTCGTCGGTGTACGGCCTTCGCTCCTGACCGGTCTGTCCGGTGCGATACCACGATCATGCAGGGCGAAGCGGTCCGCCGTCGATGGTATGCGGAGGGTTGTCAGTGGCGGGCCGTAGGGTCTAGGGCTATGGACACGAGCACCGAGAAGGCCGTACGGGCCGCGCCTGTTCCGGCGCGCCCGGTGGCGCTGTCGCCCTCCCGCGCGAGCGATTTCCTGCAGTGCCCGCTGCTGTACCGCTTCCGGGTGATCGACAAGCTGCCGGAGAAGCCCAGCGAGGCGGCGACCCGGGGCACGGTGGTGCACGCGGTCCTGGAGCGGCTCTTCGATGCGCCGGCGGCGGAGCGTACGGCGCCGAGCGCGCGGTCCATGGTGCCGGGCGAGTGGCAGAAGCTGCTGGAGAAGCGTCCGGAGCTGGCGGAGCTGTTCGCCGACGATCCGGAGGGCGAGCGCCTGGCGCGCTGGCTGTCGGACGCCGAGGCGCTGGTGGAGCGATGGTTCACGCTGGAGGACCCGACGCGCCTGGAGCCGGCCGACCGCGAGCTGTACGTGGAGACGGTGCTGGAGTCGGGGCTGCGGCTGCGCGGGTTCATCGACCGGGTGGACGTGGCGCCGACGGGCGAGGTGCGGCTGGTCGACTACAAGACGGGCAAGGCGCCCCGCCCGGAGTACAGCGAGGGCGCGCTGTTCCAGATGAAGTTCTACGCGCTGGTGCTGTGGCGGCTGCGCGGGCTGGTGCCGCGCCGGCTGCAGCTGGTGTATCTGGGCAGCGGTGACGTGCTGACGTACGACCCGTCCGAGGCGGATCTGCGGGGCGTGGAGCGCAAGCTGCTGGCGCTGTGGGACGCGATCCAGAAGGCGACGGATTCGGGCGACTGGCGGCCGCGCCCGTCGAAGCTGTGCAACTGGTGCGACCACCGGGCGGTGTGCCCGGAGTTCGGCGGCACTCCCCCGCCGTATCCGCTGGGGCCGGGCGCGGAGGACGCGGAGCCGGTGCTGCTGGGCCCGGAGGCCGTGGAGCGGGCGCTGCCGGTGATCCCCGGACCGCCGTCCGGACCGGACGCGGCAGGGCAGAATGGGGCAGCAGGCCAATCGAAGGAGAGTTCGTGACTATCCGCGTCCTGCTGGTCGACGACCAGCCGCTGCTGCGTACCGGCTTCCGGATGATCCTGGAGGCCGAGCAGGATCTCGCGGTCGTCGGCGAGGCCGGTGACGGCATGCAGGCGCTGGATCAGGTGCGGGCGCTGCAGCCCGACGTGGTGCTGATGGACATCCGTATGCCGCGGATGGACGGGGTGGAGGCGACCCGCCGGATCACGGGTCCGGCGAAGGACGGCCCGGCGAAGGTCCTGGTGCTGACGACGTTCGATCTGGACGAGTACGTCGTGGAGGCGCTGCGGGCCGGCGCCAGCGGCTTCCTGCTCAAGGACGCCCCGGCGAACGAGCTGGTGCAGGCGATCCGGGTGGTGGCGGCGGGCGAAGCGATGCTCGCGCCGAGCATCACGCGCCGGCTGCTGGACAAGTACGCGACGCATCTGCCGTCGGGCGAGGAGCCGGTGCCGGACGCGCTCGGCACGCTCACCGAGCGCGAGGTGGAGGTCCTGAAGCTGGTCGCGCGGGGGCTGTCGAACGCGGAGATCGCGGCGGATCTGTTCGTGAGCGAGACGACGGTGAAGACCCATGTGGGCCATGTGCTGACGAAGCTGGGCCTGCGGGACCGGGTGCAGGCCGCGGTGTACGCGTACGAGAGCGGGCTGGTGCGGCCCGGCGCGCAGTAGGCGCCGCGCCCCAGCAGGCACCGGCGCGCAGCAGCACCGCGCACGACACCGACGAACGGGGAAGGCCCGGCGCGATCACTCGCGCCGGGCCTTCCCCGTGCCGTTGAGGCCGCGGGCCGCCTACTCCTCCGCGCTCTTGCTGATCTCCCAGAAGCGGAAGACCGTCGAGGAGTCCAGCGTCCACTCCAGGCCGGAGACGGTGTCCCGGGCGACGGCGTACTGCTTGCCCTGCCACAGCGGGAGCAGCGGCAGTTCGTCGGCGACGATCTGCTGCACCTCGCGGTAGTCCTGCTTGGTGGCGCCGCGGTCGGGCTCGGCGGCGGTCCTGGGCAGCAGGTTGCCCGTGAGTCGCGACGAGTCGAAGCCGTTGTTCAGGACGTTGCCCTTGCCGAAGAAGGGCTGGGTGAAGTTGTCGGGGTCCGGGTAGTCCGGGACCCAGCCCTTGACGTACACGCCGTACTTGCCGTCGGCGACGCCCTTCTCGTAGTCCTCGAACGGCACGCTCTTGACCTTGGCGTCGAAGAGGCCGCTGGCGTTGAGCTGCTGGGCGAGCTCCTGCATCGCGGCGTCGGTGTCGGGGCCGTAGCGGGTCGGGGTGGACCAGAGCGTGACCTTCGCCTTGCCCTGGACACCGGCGGAGCGCAGCGCCGCCTCGGCCTTGTCGGCCTGCGGGCGGGAGCCGTAGGTGTCGAAGAAGGCCGTGGTGTGGCCGGTGATGCCGGCCGGGACGATGGAGAAGAGCGGCTCGACGGTGCGCTGGTAGACGTCGCGGACCAGGGAGGCGCGGTCGATGGTGTACGCCATGGCCTTGCGGACGCCGAGCTTGCCGACGACCGGGTCCTTCGTGTTGAAGACCAGGTGCATGACCTCGGCGCTGTCGCCCTCGACGACCTGGGTGCGGCCGCTGTCGACGGCGTGGTCCAGGTCGGCGATGTCCTTGTTGGCGAGGCCGCGGTAGGCCACGTCGACCTTCCCGTCCTGGACGGCGTGCTTCAGGTCCGTCTGGGATTCGAAGAACTTCATGGTCATGCCGGAGTTCTTGACCTTGGCGGGGCCCTTGTAGGAGCCGTTGACGGAGAAGACGGCCTGCTTCTTGCCGTAGCTGTCGAGCTTGTAGACGCCGGAGCCGATGGCCTCGCCGTCGGTGCGGAGCTTGTCGGCCGGGTACTCCTTGCGGTCGACGATGGAGCCGGCGCCGGAGGCGATCTTCATGGGGAAGGTCGCGTCGGGCGACTTGAGGTGGAAGACGACGGTCTTGTCGTCGGGCGTGTCGATCTTGTCGAGCCCGGCGAGCATGACGGCGGGGCCGTTCTTGTCGTTGATCCGCAGGGTGCGGTCGAAGGAGTACTTCACGTCCTTGGACGTGAGGGCGTCCCCGTTGCTGAACTTCAGGCCGTCCTTCAGCTTGCAGCGGTAGACCTTGCTGCTGGTGTCGGTGAAGGTGCAGCTCTTGGCGGCTTCCGGCTGGGGGGTGGTGCCGCCCTTGGGGAAGCTGATCAGGGACTGGAAGACGTTGTTGAACAGCAGCCAGGAGCCGGGGTCGTAGCCGGCCGCCGGATCGATCGACTGGATCTTGTCCGTCATGCCCATGACCACGGGTTCACCGACCCCGGCACCCTCGTCGTCGCCCGAGCCGCAGCCTGCCAGCAGGGCTGCGGCCAGCCCCGCACACAAGGGGGCGGCGAGCAGCTGGTCACGTTTCCTCACGTGCGCGTTCCTCACAGTTGGTGTCGCGGTTGCCTGCCGACGAGGCCGTCGGCCGATGAGCGGGGAACCCGCTCTGCGGGCCGGCCCGCCGGTGCCCATGGTGCGGGTGCCGGCCGGCCGTTGCTCGGGCGTCAGTCGGCGACGCCGCGGCCCAGTTCCCAGATCTGCAGCGCGGAGGAGGAGTTGAGCGCCCACTCCACGCCGGTGATGTCGTTACGCGCGGCGACGTACTGCTTGCCCTGCCACAGGGGAAGGACCGGAACGTCGTCGGCCAGGATGTTCTGTGCCTGCTTGAAGCTGCCGGCGGCGGCGTTGCGGTCGGTCTGCTGACGCGTCGCCGGGATCAGCTGGTCCTCGATCCGGTGGTTCCGGTACGGGGAACCGAGGAAGTTGCCCTTGCCTATGAAGGGCGCGAGGTAGTTGTCGGCGTCCGGGATGTCGGCGTACCAGCCCATGCCCCAGACCGGGTACTCGCCCTTGGCGGAGTCCTCGCGGAAGGTCTGCCAGCTGTCCACGCCCTTGAGGGTCACGTCGAAGACACCGTCCTTGTTCAACTGCTTCTGCAGCTCCTTGAACTCGTCCTCGGTGATCGAGCCGTAGTGGTTCTTCGTGTAGGCGAGAGTGAGCTTCACCGGGGTGTTGATGCCCGCGCGCTTCAGGATGCGCTCGGCCTCGGCCGGATCGGGGTTGCCGTACTTGGTGAAGAAGGAGTTGACGTGGCCGGTGAGGCCGGTCGGCACCAGGGAGTACAGCGGGTCGCCGGTGTGCGCGTACACATCACGGACCAGCGCCGAACGGTCCACCATCTGTGCGATGGCCTGACGCACCGCCTTGTTGCGGACGGCGGGCGCGTCGGTGTTGAAGGCGAGGTAGCGGATTTCCTGGCCGGGCATCTCCGTCAGGGAGACCTGGGAGTCCCGGGCGTTCTCCAGGCCCTGCACCTGATGCGGCGACAGGCTGCGGTTCATCAGGTCGATGTCACCCTTGCGCAGCGCCGTCTCCATGGCATCGGAGTCGGCGAAGAACCGCATCTCGACCTTGTCGTTCTGCGGCTCGATGCCCCCCTTGTACTCGGGGTTGCGGGTGAAGACGGCCTTGGTGACGCGGTTTCCGCTGTGCTCGGCCTCGAGCTGGTACGGGCCGGAGCCGACCAGGTCGAAGCCCTTGTAGAGGGCGTTGCGGGGGTAGACCTTATGGTCGACGATCGCGGCGGCGGGGGTGGCGAGCTTCTGCGGGAAGGTGGCGTCGGGCTTCTTGAGGTGGAAGACCACCTCGTTCTTCCCGGCCGTCTCGACGGTGTCGACGTTGTCCATGAGCGACACCGGGCCGTTGGCGTAGTCGATCCGCAGCATCCGCTCGACGGAGAACTTCACGTCGGTGGCGGTGAGGGAGTCGCCGTTGCTGAACTTCAGGCCGTCCCGCAGGGTGCAGCGGTACTGCTCGTTCTGGGTGTCGCGGAAGCCGCAGGAGCGGGCCGCCTCGGGGACCGGTGCCGTGCCGGTACGGGGCAGCCGCATCAGCGTCTGGAAGGTGCCGCGCAGCACGTTCCAGGCGCCGACGTCATAGGTCTGCACGGGATCGAAGGGGGCCGGGGCCGCCTTGGACGCCTCGATGGTGTCGGTGGTCCCCACGACGATCGCCTTGCCGTCCCCACCAGCGCTGTCGCCGCTTCCGCAGGCGGCCAGTGCGGGAGCGAGCAGACCGGCCAGGACCGGCAGCACCAAGGTCGTGCGATTCATCGTCGGCAGGTTCCTTATCAGCGCAGAGGTGTTGCTCGCGTCGACATTAGTAGGAACGGTCTGCGGGTCCGTGACACAGCAGAGTTGAGCGCATATCACGCCCAGATAACGCCCGCGGGGTGACCGATATCCGGACACTGGAACGATTAGTACGTCGATTGACCAATGTGGACACTTACCCCCGCCCAACCCCCCTCACCACCCTCATGGAACACCTTTTACCCCACTTGTCGACGGCCCGGCGCGTGACAAACGTCACGGATTGCAATGCAACCGGTGACATGAGAATTCAGCGCCGGTATTCGTCACGGAAAATGAGCGGACCACTCCTCAGCGTCCCTTCCGACCCCGTTCGGCCTTTCTCGCCACAACGCTCAGTGCACGGTCATCGTTTTTCCGTGATGAGGGCCCGCAGAAAAGGAAGATCGACCTCTTCCAGCGACGGTACGACCGTCCGCGTCGGGGCCGGCTCGATGGGCAGCACCGACGGCACGGCGACCACCCGGCAGCCGGCCGCCTCGGCCGCCGTCACGCCCGTCACGGTGTCCTCCACGACCGCGCAGCGCACCGGGTCCACACCGAGCCGGGCGGCGGCGGTCAGATACGGGTCCGGGTGCGGCTTGGTGCGCGCCAGGTCGTCGCCCGCGAGCGTGAGATGAAAGTTCTCCGCCCCCAGCGATTCGAGCATGCGCTCGATGATGTCGCGGTGCGAGGCGGAGACCAGCGCGGTCGGCACCTGATGGGCCGCCAGTTCGGCCAGCAGCCTGCGGGCGCCCGGCATCAGCGGCACTCCCCGCTCGATCCGGGCCGTGAAGCGGGCGTTGAGCAGCGTGGTCAGCTCCGCGAGCGCGATCGTCGCGCCGGTGGCCTGGATCAGGTACGAGGCGCTGCGGGTCATCGGCCCGCCGACCACGACTTGACGGTGCGCCTCGTCCAGTACGTACCCGAGGTCGGCGAAGACCTCGGCCTCCGCCTCCCACCAGAAGTTCTCGGTGTCGACGAGGGTGCCGTCCAGATCGAGAAAGACGGCCTGGAGGGTGGAGCCTTCGGCCGTTCGGGTGCCGACGGCGGGGATGCTGCTGGTCATCCGTACACCTCCGTTGCAGGGGTCCCCGGAGGGACAAAAGGGCCGGCCGCCTCCCCTGAGGGAAAGACGACCGGCCGCTACCGGACCGATAAGTGTACGACTGTGCCGGTCCGTACGCTCTCGTCCGCGACCGGAAGCCCGGCTTCGGGCCCCGGGGGCGGCGAAGAACGCCCTACCGCGCGTTGAAGTACTTCGCCTCCGGGTGGTGGATGACGATGGCGTCCGTGGACTGCTCGGGGTGGAGCTGGAACTCCTCGGAGAGCTGGACGCCGATCCGCTCGGGCTGCAGCAGGTCCGCGATCTTCGCGCGGTCCTCCAGGTCCGGGCAGGCGCCGTACCCGAGGGAGAAGCGCGCGCCGCGGTACTTCAGCGCGAACATGTCCTCGATGTCGGCCGGGTCCTCGCCCTGGAAGCCGAGCTCCGCGCGGACGCGGGCGTGCCAGTACTCGGCGAGGGCCTCGGCGAGCTGGACGGAGAGGCCGTGCAGCTCCAGGTAGTCACGGTAGGAGTCGGCCGCGAACAGCTTCGCGGTCTCCTCGCCGATCTTCGAGCCGACGGTGACGACCTGGAGGCCGACCACGTCGGTCTCGCCGGACTCCTCCGGGCGGAAGAAGTCCGCGAGGCACAGCCGGCGGCCGCGGCGCTGCCGCGGGAAGGTGAAGCGGGTGCGCTCGGTGCCGTCCTCGTTCAGCAGGATGAGGTCGTCGCCCTTGGAGTGGCAGGGGAAGTACCCGTGCACGACCGCGGCTTCGAGGAGATTGTCCCGCTGGAGCTTGTCCAGCCAGCCGCGCAGCCGCGGCCGGCCCTCGGTCTCCACCAGCTCCTCGTACGTCGGGCCGTCCCCCGTACGGGCCTGCTTCAGGCCCCACTGGCCCTTGAACAGCGCGCCCTCGTCCAGCCAGGAGGCGTAGTCGGCGAGCTGAATGCCCTTCACCACGCGGGTGCCCCAGAAGGGCGGTTCCGGGATCGGGTTGTCGGTGGCCACGTCCGAGCGGACCGAGCCCTCCGGCTCCTCGACCTCCAGTACCGCGGTGTCCCGCTTGGGTACACGGCGCTGCTTGAGCTCCGGCAGGGTCGCGCCGGGCACGCCGCGCTTGACGGCGATCAGGGCGTCCATCAGGCGCAGGCCCTCGAACGCGTCGCGGGCGTAGCGGACCTCGCCCTCGTAGATCTCGTGCAGGTCCTGCTCCACGTACGCGCGGGTGAGGGCAGCGCCGCCGAGGATGACGGGGAAGTCGGCCGCCATCTTGCGCTGGTTCAGCTCCTCCAGGTTCTCCTTCATGATCACCGTGGACTTCACCAGCAGGCCGGACATGCCGATGACGTCGGCCTTGTGCTCCTCGGCGGCCTCCAGGATCGCGGAGACCGGCTGCTTGATGCCGAGGTTGACGACGTTGTAGCCGTTGTTGGAGAGGATGATGTCCACGAGGTTCTTGCCGATGTCGTGGACGTCGCCGCGGACGGTGGCCAGCACGATGGTGCCCTTGCCCTCGTCGCCCTCCACCTTCTCCATGTGCGGCTCCAGGTAGGCCACCGCGGTCTTCATCACCTCGGCGGACTGGAGCACGAACGGCAGCTGCATCTGGCCGGAACCGAACAGCTCGCCGACCACCTTCATGCCCGCCAGCAGGGTGTCGTTGACGATGTCCAGGGCCGGGCGCTCGGCCAGCGCCGCGTCCAGGTCCTCCTCCAGACCGTTCTTCTCGCCGTCGATGATGCGCCGCTGCAAGCGCTCCTCCAGCGGCAGCGCCGCCAGCTCCTCGGCCGCGCCGGCCTTCAGCGACTTGGCGGTGGCGCCCTCGAAGAGCTCCATCAGCTTCTGCAGCGGGTCGTAGCCCTCTTCGCGGCGGTCGTAGATCAGGTCCAGGGCGACCTTGACCTGCTCCTCCTCCAGCCGCGCGATCGGCAGGATCTTCGAGGCGTGCACGATCGCGGAGTCCAGGCCCGCCTTGACGCACTCGTCCAGGAAGACCGAGTTCAGCACGATCCGCGCGGCCGGGTTCAGGCCGAAGGAGATGTTGGACAGACCCAGCGTGGTCTGCACCTCCGGATGGCGGCGCTTGAGCTCCCGGATCGCCTCGATCGTGGCGATGCCGTCCTTGCGGGACTCCTCCTGACCCGTGCAGATGGTGAAGGTCAGGGTGTCGATGAGGATGTCGGACTCGTGGATGCCCCAGTTGCCGGTCAGGTCGGCGATGATCCGCTCGGCCACGGCCACCTTGTGCTCGGGCGTCCGGGCCTGGCCCTCCTCGTCGATGGTCAGCGCGATCAGCGCCGCGCCGTGCTCCTTCGCCAGCGCGGTGACCTTCGCGAACCGCGACTCCGGCCCGTCGCCGTCCTCGTAGTTCACCGAGTTGATGACCGCGCGGCCGCCCAGCTTCTCCAGACCGGCCTCGATGACGGGCACCTCGGTGGAGTCCAGCACGATCGGCAGCGTCGATGCAGTGGCGAACCGCCCGGCCAGCTCGGCCATGTCGGCCACGCCGTCCCGGCCCACGTAGTCCACGCACAGGTCGAGCATGTGCGCGCCCTCGCGGATCTGGTCCCGGGCCATCTCCACACAGTCGTCCCAGCGGCCCTCCAGCATGGCCTCACGGAACTTCTTCGAGCCGTTGGCGTTGGTGCGCTCGCCGATCGCCAGATACGAGGTGTCCTGGCGGAAGGGGACGGTCTGGTAGAGCGAGGCGGCGCCCGGCTCGGGGCGGGGCTGCCGCTCGGTCGGGGCCGCGCCGCGGACCCGCTCCACGACCTGGCGCAGGTGCTCGGGCGTCGTACCGCAGCAGCCGCCCACCAGGGAGAGGCCGTACTCGCCGACGAAGGTCTCCTGCGCGTCGGCCAGCTCGCCCGGGGTGAGCGGGTAGTGCGCGCCATCCTTGCCCAGGACCGGCAGGCCGGCGTTGGGCATGCAGGAGATCGGGACGCGGGAGTGGCGGGCGAGGTAGCGCAGGTGCTCGCTCATCTCGGCCGGGCCGGTCGCGCAGTTCAGGCCGATCATGTCGATGCCCAGCGGCTCCAGCGCCGTCAGCGCCGCACCGATCTCCGACCCCAGCAGCATCGTGCCGGTGGTCTCCACCGTCACCGAGCAGATGACCGGCAGGTTAGTGCCGGTGGCCTCCAGGGCGCGGCGGGCGCCGAGGATGGCGGCCTTGGTCTGCAGCAGGTCCTGGGTGGTCTCCACCAGGAGCGCGTCGGCGCCGCCGGCGATCATGCCCTCGGCGTTCTGCTGGTAGGCGTCGCGCAGGGTGCGGTACGGGGCGTGGCCGAGGGTGGGCAGCTTGGTGCCGGGGCCCATGGAGCCCAGCACCCAGCGCTGCTGCCCGGTCTTCTCGGTGAACTCGTCCGCGACCTCGCGGGCGATGCGGGCGCCGGACTCGGACAGCTCGTAGACCCGCTCCGGGATGTCGTACTCGCCGAGCGCCGCGTGGTTCGCGCCGAAGGTGTTGGTCTCGACGCAGTCGACGCCCACCTCGAAGTACTCCGCGTGCACGGAGCGGACGATGTCCGGGCGGGTGATGTTGAGGATCTCGTTGCAGCCCTCGAGCTGCTGGAAGTCGTCCATGGTCGGGTCCTGCGCCTGGAGCATGGTGCCCATGGCTCCGTCGGCGACCACGACGCGCGAGGCGAGGGCCTCGCGGAAGGCGTCGATGCGGGCTGCGGGGGTGGTCGTGGGCGTATGCGAGGCCATGGAGCTGCTCCCGTGGTTGCGACGGCTGTCGGCTTTGCGCCTTCCGGTACGAGGGCGCACCGGGCCAGGGTAGCTGGCGGAAACCGTCCGGCGACGGCTGTCCCACGGCGTGGGACGGCGTGCACTCGTACGGCCCGTGGGCAGTCGCCCGTACGGGGCCCGGTGGGCGCCACCGTACGGGGCGGTGGGCCGGGCACGTACGGGGCGGTGCCGAGCCGTACGGGTGGTGCGCGGGCCGTCCGGCGGTGGCGTGATCATGGTGCGGTGCGCGGCCCGCTCTGTCCGGGTCGGCATCGACCGATATCGTTTGGCATTGTCGAACCGCTCTTCCCGGAGGTTGCTCCATGGCACGGACCATTCAGTCGCTGGAGCGCGCCGCGGCCATGCTGCGGCTGCTGGCCGGCGGCGAACGGCGCCTGGGGCTGTCCGACATCGCCTCGTCGCTGGACCTGGCGAAGGGCACGGCCCACGGCATCCTGCGCACCCTCCAGCAGGAGGGCTTCGTGGAGCAGGACGCGGCCTCGGGCCGGTACCAGCTGGGCGCGGAGCTGCTGCGGCTGGGCAACAGCTACCTGGACGTGCACGAGCTGCGGGCGCGCGCCCTCGTATGGACCGACGACCTGGCCCGCTCCACCGGCGAGAGCGCCTACCTGGGCGTGCTGCACCAGCAGGGCGTACTGATCGTCCACCACGTCTTCCGGCCCGACGACAGCCGGCAGGTGCTGGAGGTGGGGGCCATGCAGCCGCTGCACAGTACGGCGCTGGGCAAGGTCCTCTCCGCGTACGACCCGGTGGCGCACAGCGAGGCGGTGGAGAGCGCCCGGGAGGCGTTCACCGCGCACACGCTCACGGACCTGGAGGACTTCGAGGGCGTGCTGGATCTCACCCGCGCCCGGGGCTGGGCCGCGGACGTGGAGGAGACCTGGGAGGGCGTGGCGTCGGTGGCCGCGCCCATTCACGACCGGCGGCGGATGCCGGTGGGCGCGGTGGGCATCACCGGTGCGGTGGAGCGGCTGCGGCGGGACGGGGAGCTGCGCCCGGAGATCGTCGCCGCGGTGCGGGACTGTGCGCGCGCCGTGTCCAGGGATCTTGGCGCCCAGCGCTTCTAACCGTTTTGTCCGTTCTTTCGGCTTAGGTTTTCCCTCACAGAACCCTTGACGGGCTACTGGGCGTAAACAAAACTGCCGTTCGTCGGTCGGCATTGTCGAACGTCATACGACGATTGTCGTATGGTGGGCACTGCCGGATCGCCGACAACGCCCTCACCGAGGGCTCGCACCACCGGAGGGACCCGGGGTACGGCGCATCTCGGTGTCCATCTGGACGAAGGACAAAGGAGTCGCGGGTGTCCAGCTCCGACATCTTCATCAGCGAGACCATCGGTACCGCTGTGCTGATCCTGCTGGGCGGTGGCGTGTGCGCCGCCGTCACTTTCAAGCGCTCGAAGGCGTACGAGGCCGGCTGGGTGGCCATCGCCTTCGGCTGGGGGTTCGCCGTCCTCACCGGCGCGTACATCGCCGCCAAGTCCGGCGCGCACCTGAACCCCGCCGTCACGGTCGGCCTGGCCATCCAGGGCGGCATCGAGTGGAGCCAGGTACCGGTGTACTTCGCCGGTGAGCTGCTCGGCGCGATGATCGGCGCGGTCTGTGTGTGGCTCGTCTACTACGGCCAGTTCCACGCCCACCTCACGGACCCCGAGGTCATCACTCCCCCGAAGGGTGAGGAGGGTCTCGTCGACCAGGCGCAGGCCCCCAAGGCCGGGCCGGTGCTCGGCATCTTCTCCACGGGCCCGGAGATCCGGAACGCGTGGCAGAACCTCGTCACCGAGATCATCGCCACCATCGTGCTCGTGCTGGCGATCCTGACCCTGGGCCTGAGCGACGACGGCAAGGGCGTCGGCCCGATCGGCAGCCTGCTGGTCGCCTTCGTGGTCGTCGGCATCGGCCTCTCGCTGGGCGGCCCGACCGGTTACGCCATCAACCCGGTCCGCGACCTCGGCCCGCGCATCGTGCACGCGCTGCTGCCGCTGCCCAACAAGGGCGGTTCGGACTGGGGGTACGCCTGGATCCCCGTCGCCGGGCCACTGATCGGCGGCGCGATCGCGGGCGGCATCTACCAGCTCGCGTTCGCCTGAGCCGCCACAGCCGAAGCCGCCGCAAGAGCCGCACTCCCCCACCGCATCTCCTGGAGCACACACCATGAGCGACACCCACACCACCGGCCCGTTCATCGCGGCCATCGACCAGGGCACGACCTCCAGCCGCTGCATCGTCTTCGACCGCGACGGCCGCATCGTCTCGGTCGACCAGAAGGAACACGAGCAGATCTTCCCCAAGCCCGGCTGGGTCGAACACGACGCCACCGAGATCTGGACGAACGTCCAGCAGGTCGTGGCCGGCGCGATCGAGAAGGCCGGCATCACCTCCGCCGACGTCAAGGCCATCGGCATCACCAACCAGCGCGAGACCACGCTGCTCTGGGACAAGCACACCGGCGAGCCGGTCCACAACGCCATCGTCTGGCAGGACACCCGCACCGACGCGCTCTGCAAGGAGCTCGGCCGCAACGTCGGCCAGGACCGCTTCCGCCGTGAGACCGGCCTCCCCCTCGCCTCGTACTTCGCCGGGCCGAAGATCCGCTGGCTGCTGGACAACGTCGAGGGCCTGCGCGAGCGCGCCGAGGCCGGCGACATCCTCTTCGGCACCATGGACTCCTGGGTCATCTGGAACCTCACCGGCGGCGTCAACGGCGGCAAGCACGTCACCGACGTCACCAACGCCTCCCGCACGATGCTGATGAACCTGCGCACCCTCCAGTGGGAGCCCAAGATCCTCAGCTCCATGGGCATCCCCGCCGAGGTCCTGCCGGAGATCAGGTCCTCCGCCGAGGTGTACGGCGAGACCGCGTCCGGCGTGCTGGCCGGAGTGCCGGTCGCCTCCGCGCTCGGCGACCAGCAGGCGGCCCTCTTCGGCCAGACCTGCTTCGCCAGCGGCGAGGCCAAGTCCACGTACGGCACCGGCACCTTCATGCTGATGAACACCGGCGGCGAGCCGGTCAACTCCTACAACGGGCTGCTGACCACCGTCGGCTACCGCATCGGCAACGAGACCCCGGTCTACGCCCTGGAAGGCTCCATCGCCGTCACCGGCTCCCTGGTGCAGTGGATGCGCGACCAGATGGGCCTGATCAACTCCGCCGCCGAGATCGAGACCCTGGCCTCCACGGTCGAGGACAACGGCGGCGCCTACTTCGTACCGGCCTTCTCCGGCCTGTTCGCCCCCTACTGGCGCTCGGACGCGCGCGGTGTCATCGCGGGCCTGACCCGCTATGTCACCAAGGCGCACATCGCACGCGCCGTGCTCGAGGCCACCGCCTGGCAGACCCGCGAGATCACCGACGCCATGACCAAGGACTCCGGCGTCGAGCTGACCGCACTGAAGGTCGACGGCGGCATGACCTCCAACAACCTGCTGATGCAGACGATCTCGGACTTCCTGGACGCGCCCGTGGTGCGCCCGATGGTCGCCGAGACCACCTGCCTCGGCGCTGCCTACGCGGCCGGCCTGGCCGTGGGCTTCTGGTCCGGCACCGACGAACTGCGCGCCAACTGGCGGCGGGCCGCCGAATGGACCCCCCGCATGGACGCGGCCACCCGTGACCGCGAGTACAAGAGCTGGCTCAAGGCCGTCGAGCGGACCATGGGCTGGATCGAGGACGAGGAGTAAGACATGAGCACCCTGCAGAGCGTCCCGGCACTCGGGACGCACCCGGCCGACGGTTCACTCCCGAGCCGCGCCGAGACCCGGGAGCGGCTCGACAAGGCGACGTACGACCTCCTGGTGATCGGCGGCGGCATCCTGGGCATCTCCACCGCCTGGCACGCCGCGCAGTCGGGGCTGCGGGTTGCGCTGGTGGACGCCGGCGACTTCGCCGGCGCCACCTCCTCCGCCTCCTCCAAGCTGCTCCACGGCGGCCTGCGCTACCTGCAGACCGGCGCGGTGAAGCTGGTGGCGGAGAACCACTTCGAGCGCCGCGCCGTCTCCCGCCAGGTCGCCCCGCACCTGTCGAACCCGCTGACCTTCTACCTGCCGGTCTACAAGGGCGGCCCGCACGGCGCGGCCAAGCTCGGCGCGGGCGTCTTCGCCTACTCCGCGCTCTCCGCGTTCGGCGACGGCGTCGGCCACGTCATCAGCCCGGCCAAGGCCCAGCGCGACGTGCCGGAGCTGCGCACGGAGAACCTCAAGGCCGTGGCCGTGTACGGCGACGACCAGATGAACGACGCGCGGATGGCGCTGATGACGGTCCGCGCGGCCGCCGCGGCGGGCGCGACCGTCCTGAACCACGCCGAGGTCACCGGGCTGCGCTTCACCCAGGGCCGGGTCACCGGCGCCGACCTCAAGGACCGCACCGACGGCACCGAATTCGGCGTCAACGCCCGCCTGGTGCTCAACGCCACCGGCCCGTGGGTCGACCACCTCCGGAAGATGGAGGACCCGAACGCGGCTCCCTCCATCCGCCTCTCCAAGGGCGCGCACCTGGTCCTCAAGCGCACCTCCCCCTGGAAGGCCGCGCTCGCGACCCCGATCGACAAGTACCGCATCACCTTCGCGCTGCCGTGGGAGGACCAGCTCCTGCTGGGCACCACCGACGAGGAGTACGAGGGCGACCCGGCGGACGTGTCGGTCACCGAGAAGGACATCAAGCAGATCCTGGACGAGGCCGCGTTCTCCGTCCGCGACCAGCAGCTGGACCGCGACCTGATCACGTACTCCTTCGCGGGCCTGCGGGTGCTGCCGGGCGGCCCCGGCGACACCTCCAAGGCCAAGCGCGAGACGGTCGTGACCGAGGGCAGCGGCGGCATGCTGTCGGTGGCCGGAGGCAAGTGGACGACGTTCCGGCACATCGGACGTACGGTCATGAACAAGCTCGCCGCGCTGCCCGGACACCCGCTCGGCGAGGACCTGGAGCCCATCTCCCAGCTGCCGAAGAAGCTGCCGCTGCCGGGCATCGCCAACCCGCAGGCGGTCGCGCACCGGCTGCTGGTCGACGGCGGTACGCCGGGCCCGCGGATGTCCGCGGACACCGCCCGCCACCTGGCCACCCACTACGGCTCGCTGTCCTTCGACATCGCCCGGCTGGCGAACGAGGACCCGGCGCTGGCCGAGCGCATCCACCCCGAAGCCCCCGAGATCTGGGCTCAGGTGGTGTACGCCCGGGACCACGAGTGGGCCGAGACCGCGGACGACGTGCTGCGCCGCCGTACGACGCTGACGATCCGGGGCCTGGCCACGGACGACGTCCGCGCGAAGGTCGAGGACGTGCTGTCGGCACGCAGGAGCTGAGCACGTACGCCGGCGGGCGCTGCCGGCCGGTACAGGGGCGGGTTTCCGGGGTACCGGAGTCCCGCCCCTCGGCGTCCGCGCGCCATAATGGCCGCACTCCAGACATCCGATGTCTGTGAGCGATTTTCGGGCTTTCGGGCGTTCCGAGCGGGGAGGTCGGCCATGGCGGTCACGGACGAGGCCATCGAGAAGATCAAGGGCATGATCGTCTCCGGCGCGCTGCGCCCCGGTGACCGGCTGCCCAAGGAGAGCGAACTCGCCGCCGAGCTGGGCCTGTCCCGCAACTCCCTGCGCGAGGCGGTCCGCGCGCTGGCCCTGATCCGCATCCTGGACGTGCGCCAGGGCGACGGCACGTACGTCACGAGCCTGGACCCGCAGCTGCTGCTGGAGGCGATGAGCTTCGTGGTGGACTTCCACCGCGACGACACCGCCCTGGAGTTCCTGGCCGTCCGCCGCATCCTGGAGCCGGCCGCCACCGCGCTGGCCGCGGACCGGATCCGCCCGGCACAACTGGACGCGCTGGAGGAGCGGCTGGACGCGCTGGGGGCCGCGCCCTCGGAGGAGGAGCTGGTCGCGTGCGACCTGGAGTTCCACCGCTGCATCGTGGCCGCGTCCGGCAACTCCGTGCTCGGCTCGCTGCTGGACGGCCTCTCCGGGCCGGCCACGCGGGCCCGCATCTGGCGCGGGCTGCCCCGGAAGGAAGCGGTGGCCCGCACCCTCACCGAGCACCGCGCGATCCTCGGCGCGCTGCGGGCCCGGGACGCGGAGGCCGCGCGCGCCTGGGCGACGGTCCACATCGCCGGCGTGGAGCAGTGGCTGCGGGCGTCCCTGTGACGGCCGTGGCCCGGCGGGGCCCGCGGGCCGCGGCGGGGGCGATCCGTAAGCCGCGGAAACCGGACGTCGTGCCGGGCGGCCGGGCAATGCCGCCGGGCCCGCCACGAGGCCGGTCCGGGCGGTGGCACGGAGGGACATCCGATCTGTATCGCACTCCGATGTATGGCCCCCGTTCCTCGGCCATCCCGCAGGTCGCGCCCGGCAGTTGACAGGGACAGATCGGATGAATGAGCACTCGTTAGTGCAGAGGGGCTGCGTTCAGGTACCACGGACGCCGTAGGCTGGGAGCGCACGGAACGGGAACTGCAACCGGCGGCCGCCGACGAGGGGCCGACCGGCCGGAAGGAGGCGCTGGGTGATCGAGCTGGAGGGGGTGCCCGAGCTGATCGATCCGGTCATGGTGGCCGCGTTCGAAGGCTGGAACGACGCCGGCGACGCCGCCTCCGCCGCGGTCGCGCACCTGGACCGGGAGTGGAAGGGCGAGGTCTTCGCCGCGCTGGACGCCGAGGACTACTACGACTTCCAGGTGAACCGGCCCACCGTCTTCCTGGAGGACGGCGTCCGCAAGATCACCTGGCCCACGACCCGGCTGTCCGTCGTCCGGGTGGGCGGCGACAAGCCGCGCGACCTGGTGCTGGTCCGCGGCATCGAGCCCAGCATGCGCTGGCGCTCCTTCTGCAACGAGATCCTGGGCTTCGCGCACGAGCTGGGCGTGGAGATGCTGGTGGTACTGGGCGCGCTGCTCGGCGACACCCCGCACACCCGCCCCGTCCCGGTCAGCGGCGTCACCTCCGACGCGGACCTGGCGCGCACGCTGGACCTGGAGGAGAGCAAGTACGAGGGCCCCACGGGCATCGTCGGCATCCTCCAGGAGGCGTGCACGCACGCCGGGGTGCCCGCGGTGAGCCTGTGGGCGGCCGTGCCGCACTACGTCTCGCAGCCGCCCAACCCCAAGGCGACGCTGGCCCTGCTCAACCGCCTGGAGGACCTGCTGGACCTGCGCATCCCGCTCGGCGAGCTGAGTGAGGACGCGCGGGCGTGGCAGCTGGGCGTGGACCAGCTGGCGGCCGAGGACAGCGAGGTCGCCGAGTACGTGCAGTCGCTGGAGGAGGCCCGGGACACCGCCGAGCTGCCGGAGGCGTCGGGCGAGGCGATCGCGCGGGAATTCGAACGCTATCTGCGGCGGCGGGACCCGCAGGCCGGTCCGGGCCTCGCGACCGACGGCGGGCTCGCCGACGGCCGCGACGGCTCCTACCTGCGCGACTCCCCCAGCGGCCGGACCCGCCCGCCCAAGCCGCCGAAGGCGGAGGGCAGCGGCCAGGGGCCGGCCCGCGGCCCGGAGGACGGCCCCGCGAAGCAGCAGGAGGGCAAGCAGGAGGACGAGCCGGACTCCCCGGACGGCGATTCCTCGGAGGACTGACCGAAACGGAGCGGGGCGGTGCTGCGGCACCGCCCCGCTTCGTCGTTCCTGCCGCGCGACGGGTGGCGTGCGGGCACTTCCGCCTCACCACAGCGCGTACGTCTCCGTAGTTTTTGACCTGCTTGACAGCACGTCATCGCTTTCCGGTCGATTTGCCCACGGTTCCCATTCGACCGGATTCCAAACGTAGGGGGCACCGACGGGGTGGACGGGGGCGAGCGGAGGTAGCAGGGTGACGCACCGAAGCCCCGGCGACACCGCGCCGCAACAACCGGTACACCTTCGCCGTTGCGCGGCGCGGCCCGTGCCGGGCGCAGGGCACGGAGCGGCAGGGCACGGCGCAGCACCCCGAAGGGAGCGGTCCCAGCGATGACCGACCAGGCACCTCCCGGTACGGGCCCCGGCATGGCGGGCCCCGGACCCGACGGAGCGGGATTCACCTACCAAGGAGCCGAACCGGAGCTGATCGTCGTCGCGCGGGCCGAACCCGGTCTCCGCGCCGGCGCGGGCGGCGTACGGTCGGCCACCGGTGCGGACATCTCCGCACTGGAGATGTTCCTCAGCGACCAGCAGCTCTCTCTGGAGCCGCTGTTCGGCAGCGAAGAGCGGATACGCGCCGCCATGCCGCAGGAGCCGTCGGCGGGCACCGGGCTCCCCGACCTCTCGCTCTTCTACCGGGTACGGGGCGGTGACACCCGGGCGGTGGAGCTGACCGCCCGGCTCTCCGCCCTCCCGGAGATCGAGACGGCGTACCTCAAGCCCGGTGCCGTGCCCGCCACTTCGGCGCCGCGCGGTCCGGAGGACCAGGCGCGGAAGGAGGGCGCGGCCGCGACGCCCGATTTCACGGGCCGTCAGGGCCACTTGGGCGCCGCGCCCGAGGGCGTGAACGCCGTATGGGCGTGGCAGCGGCTGGGCGGTGACGGCGAGGGCGTGACCATCGTCGACGTCGAGGGCGCCTGGCAGCTGGGCCACGAGGACCTGGCGGAGCGGCTGGCCGGCATCGTGGTCGGCAACCCGATCCAGGACCTGGCCTGGCGCAACCACGGCACGGCCGTCCTCGGTGTCATCGGGGGCGACCGCAACGACCGGGGTGTGGTGGGCGTCGCGCCCGGCGCGGTGACCGCCGCGGCCTCCATCCAGGGCATCGGTTCGGCGGCGGCGATCCACGCGGCGGCCGAGCGGCTCTCGCGCGGCGACATCCTGCTGATCGAACTCCACCGGCCGGGGCCCCGGTTCGACTACGAGCACCGGGACGACCAGCGCGGCTACATCGCGCTGGAGTGGTGGCCGGACGACTTCGCGGCGATCCGCTGGGCGACCGCGAAGGGCGTCGTGGTGGTCGAGGCCGCCGGCAACGGCGCGGAGAGCCTGGACGACGCGCTGTACGAACGCCGTCCCGACCGCTTCCCGCAGTGGTGGCGCAACCCCTTCAACCCCTCCAACCAGGCGTCCGGCGCGATCCTGGTCGGCGCGGGCGCCCCGCCTCCCGGCACCCACGGCCGTGATCACGGCCCGGACCGGTCGCGGCTGGCGTTCTCCAACTACGGCATGCGGCTGGACGCCCAGGGCTGGGGCCGCGAGGTCACCACGACCGGCGGCTTCTGGGACCGGCCCGGCGACCTGCAGGGCGGTACGGAGGAGATCGCCTGGTACACCGACAGCTTCTCGGGAACCTCATCGGCCTCTCCCATTGTGGTCGGCGCGCTGGCGTCGCTGCAGGGCATGCTCAAGGCCGCGGGCGTGGACCCGATGAATCCCGAGCAGGCGCGTGAAGTGCTGCGGACCACCGGGTCCCCGCAGCAGGACGCGCCCGGCCGGCCGGCCTCCCAGCGGATCGGCAACCGGCCCGACATCAGGGCGGCAGTGACGCACCTGGTGCCCTCCTCGGTCGGCTCCGGCCAGGCCGAGCGGTACTGGGACGAACTGATCCCCTACCCCCGAGAACTCCCCCCGCGGCTCCGGCTCTTCGTGGCCGGTGCGTGGCGCAACTTGAACCGGCCGGCGCCCGAGGTGCGCCAGGCGGTGCACTCCGCCTTCGCGGGGGGACGGCCCGACGTACGTGTGTGGTACTCCGACGACGAGGTCGTGGGCCTGGTCATCACAGGCTGACGGGCTGGTCGTCACCGGCTGAAGCACACCAACAAGTCAGGGAAAGGTAGCACCTAATGACCACTCAGATGAGCCCCCTCGGCCAGCTCGGCCAGCAGCCCAGCACGTCCCCGTTCGGCCAGCAGGGCATGGGCCAGCAGCAGCCGTTCGGCCAGCAGCCCCAGCAGTACGGCCAGCAGCCCCTCGGGCAGATGCAGCCGCAGCAGCAGGGCGGCATGCTGGAGCAGCTCCAGCATGCCGCCCTGCTGCTGCGGCTGCATCTGCCCGAG
>NZ_NHSG01000457.1:0-10987 GCF_020024005.1 Streptomyces purpurogeneiscleroticus | reverse complement strand
TCGAACCCCCACGGCCTCGAACCCCCACGGCCTCGAACCCCCACGGCCTCGGGCCCACGCGGCCCCGGGCCCGTTACGCCGCCGGCCGAGGCGATGCGCCCCACCCACACCCCCCGTAGTCCGTGTGCGCTTAATGCATAGGATGTGCAAGTGCGTAACTACGGCATCAGGGCGGCTATCCGCGACGACATCGGTGCTGCGCGTGCCGTCATGCTTGACACCGTCTATCGCGACTTCGGTACGGGGTACGTGCCGCGGTGGCATGGCGACATCATCGATCTGGAGGGGGCCTATCTGCGGCCCGAGCGGCACACGTTGCTGGTTGCCGTGGATGAGGAGGACGGTGGTGTTGTCGCCACCGCCGCGCTCGATTCGCGGGGTCCCGCGCACCCGCCGAACCCGGCCTGGATCGCCGAGCGGTTTCCGTCGGGGGAGACGGCGCAGCTGCGGCGGGTGTACGTGCGGGCCGAGCATCGGCGTCGGGGGCTCGCTCGGCGGCTGGTCGGTGAGCTGCTCGACTTCGCGGCGGCGGCCGGCGGATACCGGTCGGTCTACTTGCATACGGACCCGGCGGTGCCCGGTGCCGAGGATTTCTGGCGCTCGATGGGCAAAGCGGTGCTTGATGAGCGGGAGGAGTCGGGCGGGGCGCGTGTTGTGCACTTCGAGGTGGCTATGGGGGCGTAGGGCGTATGCCCAGAACTTGTGGCCGCGCGCATTCGATGAAGGGTGTGAAGCCCACACCGCTTCCCTGAACCCCACCCCAGAACGAGGACCATGCATACCGTCCGCCGCCGTCAGCTCATAGCCGGCCTGCTGGTCGTACCCCTGTTCTCCGGCCTGCTTTCCGGCTGTTTCGCCGCCCGGAACGGCTCGTCCTCGAGCGGGTCGGCGGACGGTGCCCGGCTCAAGGTCGCCCTCGCCTTCCCGCCCTCCGAGAACTTCTCGCCGTACGGTGCCGACGCCACCCTGCTCAGTCGGCTCGGCGTCACCGAGGGCCTGACCGAGCTCGACGCCAATGGCACCGCGGTCCCCGCGCTCGCCGCGTCCTGGAAGAAGGAGAGCGACCGCAGCTGGCTTTTCACGCTGCGCGAGGCGGAGTTCCAGGACGGTACGCGGGTCACGCCGTCCGCCGTCGCCAATGCCCTGGAGCACGCGGGCGAGGCCGAGCCCGTGACGGCCGCGCTGTCGGGCGTAAAGCTCATGGCTAAGCCCGTCGGTGGCGATCAGGTGCGGATCACCACCGACGACCCCGATCCCGCGCTTCCGCTGCGCCTCACCAGTCCCGGGCTGGCCGTACTGTCCCCGAAGGCGTACGGAAAGGGTGAAAGGGAGCGGAAGGGGCGTGAGGTCAGCCCCGTCGGTACCGCCACCGGGCCGTTCGAGCTCACGAAGACCACCGGGGCCACCGCGGCCACCCTTGAGCGCTTCGACGACTACTGGGGCGGGCGGGCCCAGGCGTCCGGTATTGATGCGAAGTTCATCGCGGATGGGACCGCCCGGACGAATGCGCTGCGTACACATGATGTGGACATCGCCGAGGCGGTCCCCGTCTCGCAGGCCGCCTCGCTGGACAAGGGGAGTGCGCGCGAGACCGCCACGGCTCGTACGACGAGCTTGCAGCTGAACACCCGGTCCGGCGCCTTCAAGGATCCGGGGCTGCGCGCCGCGGCCCGTAAGGCGATCGACACCTCGGCGCTCGCGAAGGACGTGTACGAGGGTCATGCCGACCCGGGCGAGGGGGTCTTCGGGCCCGCGCTGACCTGGGCGGAAGGCAAGCGTGGCAAGCCTGCCGGGCGGGCGGAGGCGAAGCGCCCCGGCGGTACGCCGATCACCATCGGCACGTACGACAACCGGCCCGAGCTGCCCGAGGTCGCCCAGGTGCTCAAGCAGCAGCTCCAGAAGGCCGGGTTCAAGGTGCAGCTGGAGGTCCGCGAGTCGTCGCGGATCGAGGGGGACGCGCTGGCCGGCAAGTTCGACGCGTTCGTCGGCGCCCGTAACACCATGCTGGACACCGGCGACCCGGTCTCCGTCCTCGCCAGCGACTACACCTGCGACGGCAGCTACAACCTCGCCCAGCTGTGCGACAAGAAGGTCGACGCGGCCGTCCGGAAGGCCGAGGACACGGCCGACATCGGGAAGCGGCAGGACGCGGCGGCGGCCGCCGAGACCGCGATCCTCGGCACGGACGCCGTCGTCCCGCTCGTTCACCAGCGGATCATCACCGGCGTCGGCAGCTCCGTGAAGGGCGTGCTTCTCGACCCGTACGAGCGCACGCTGGTCGGCGCCGGTACGCGGCGCTGAGCGGTATGAGGCGTAGCTGAGCGGCATGAGGCGTATGGGTGGTATTGGTCGTATGGGGGGTGTCTGGCGGATCGCCCTCGCCGTCGCCCTCGTGTGCGGGGTCGGGCTGCTGCCCTGGCTGTCGCGTACCGATCCGGCGCTGACCGTTCTGAAGGCGCGCGCGGCGGAGCGTACGCCCACTCCTGAGGTACTGGCGTCCGTCCGGGCCGACATCGGGCTCGACGCCGGGCCGTTGCACCTGCTCGGCCGGTGGGCGGGCGGTCTGCTGCACGGGGACGCGGGGCGGTCGTGGATCTCCGGCGACGCGGTGCTGCCGTCGGTGGTGCATGCCCTGGGGGTGTCGCTGCTGCTGATGGGGGCGGCGATCGTGGTCGCCCTCGGGACGGCCGCTGCGGTGTGCGCCCGTACGCTGCGGCTCGGTGCACGCCGCCGGCTCGCCGGGCGCCGTCCGGGCGGCAGCGGCACGGCCGTGCTCGCCGCGCTGCCCGAGTTCCTGACCGCGTCGGTACTCGCGACCGTGGTCGGCGTGCACCTCGGCTGGCTGCCGGCGCTCGGCTGGTACGGGCCCCAGTGGATGGTGCTGCCCGCGCTCTCGCTCGGCCTGCCCGCCGGGGCGCTGCTCGGGCGGCTCCTCGACGACCTGCTGCCCGGCGCCTTCGCCGAACCGTGGGCGCGTGCCGCGGCCGCGCGCGGCATACCGGAGGGGCGCATCGCGCGGCAGGCGCTGCGCCGCTGCGTACCCGGACTGCTGCCGAACCTCGGACTGTTCCTCGTGGGCGTGACCGGGGGCGCGGTCGCGGTGGAGCAGGTGTTCGACATTCCCGGGCTCGGGCGGTCGACCCTGCAGGCCGCCCTTGCGCAGGACCTGCCCGTACTGCAGACCAGTACGCTCGCGCTCGTTCTGCTGGCTGCCGTGGCCGGCGGGTTGGTCCGCCTCGTGGCCCGGCGCGCGCTCGGACCCGCGCTGCGCGACGGCGCGTTGCAGTCCCTGCACGGCGCGCGGGAGTCCCTGCACGGCCCGAAGCGACCCGTGTCCGGCCGGCTGCCCCTCTTGTACGGCGCGCTGCTCCTCTGTGTCGTCGTGGCCGGTCTGTCCCGCGATCCGCTGGCTCTGGATACGGCGGCGCGGCTGGAGGTTCCGTCGTGGGCGCATCCGTTCGGTACGGACTCGCTGGGGCGGGACATGCTGGCCCGGGTCGCGCACGGCGCGCTCACCACGCTCGCCCTGGCCCTCGCCATCAGCGTCGCCGCCCTGGTCATCGGCGTACTGCTCGGCCTGCTGCCCCGGCTGTCCGGGCCGCTCGTCGACACGGTCAACGCCGTACCGCCCGTACTCGCCGGTCTCCTCGTCGCGGGCGTGGCGGGCAGCGGGCCCGCGACCCCCGCGCTCGCCGTGGCCGCCGTCGCCTGGACGCCGCTGGCCGCCCACGCCGCCGCACTGCTGCAACAGGAGCGCGCCACGCTGCACCTGGAGGCGACGCGGAGCCTCGGCGCGAGCCGCTGGTATCTGCTCCGGCGCGAGCTGCTGCCCGCCGTCCTGCCGCCCGTCACCCGTCATGCGCTGCTGCGCCTCCCGGCCGTCGCGCTGGCCCTCGCCGCGCTCGGCTTTCTCGGCCTCGGCGCTCAGCCGCCGTCGCCCGAGTGGGGCCTGCTGCTCGCCGAGAACCAGCCGTACGCCGAGCGGGCCCCGTGGACGGTGCTCGCGCCGGCCGCCGTGCTCGCGCTGCTGGGGGCGCTGGCGGTGACCGTGACGGGCGGGGTGCGGGTCCGGGTGCGGGTGCCGCGGGTCCTTCGGCGTACGGGGCGGGCGGACGTGCCCGCGGGCCCTGGCTCCGCGCCCGCGTCGGAACCGGAGCCCGAGGTGCGGGAAGCCGTGGCGGTCGGGACGGGCGCTGGGACGGGTGCCGGGACAGGTGTCGGGACGGGTGCTGGGACAGGTGCCCGGTGACCGGGCGGGAGCGTTCCTTCGGCGCCGCGCTCCGGGGCCGGTCGTCCGGCCTGCTTCGGGGCCGGGGGCCCGGGCCACTCCGGGGCCGGTCGTCCGGGCCGCTCCGGGGACGGCCCCGTCGCGAGGGGACCTGGCGGCACCTCTCCCCGCTGCTGCGGCTGCTGATCGCGACGCAGCTCGCCTTCAACATCGGCTTCTTCGCCGTGCTGCCCTTCCTCGCCGAGCATCTCGGCGCGGCCATCGGGATGGCGGGCTGGCTGGTCGGCCTGGTGCTCGGGCTGCGGACGTTCAGTCAGCAGGGGCTCTTCGTACTGGGCGGCGCGCTGACCGACCGGTACGGCGTACGGCCCGTCGTCCTCACGGGCTGTGTGCTGCGGATCGCTGGCTTCGCCTGGCTGGGGTACGCGCAGCAGACGTGGGCGGTCATCGGCGCGGTCCTGCTGATCGGGTTCGCCGCCGCCCTGTTCTCACCCGCCGTCGAGTCCGAGGTCGCCCGCCAGTCGGTGCTCTGGGAGGAGGCCGGGCACGGTTCCCGTACGCGCGTCCTGGGGCTGCTGAGCGTGGCGGGCCAGGCCGGCGCGTTCCTCGGCCCGCTCCTGGGCGCCCTGCTGCTGGCTGTCGACTTCCGTACGGCGTGCCTGGCCGGGGCCGGGGTGTTCGTCCTCGTACTGGCCGGGCATCTGTGGCTGCTGCCGCAGCACATCCCGGGCCGGGAGCGGGTGCGGGCACCGGGAGCGGTGCGCGAAATGCTGCGCAACCGGCGTTTCCTCGCGGTGTGCGGCGCCTACGGGGCGTACCTCCTGGCGTACAACCAGCTCTACCTCGCGCTCCCCGCCGAAGTGGCCCGTGCCGCCGGCTCGCAGTCCCCGCTGGCCTGGCTCTTCGCGCTCTCCTCGCTGCTGGTCGTCGTCGCGCAGCTGCCGGTCACCCGCTGGGCCGCCGACCGGCTCGACCTCCGCCGCTCCATGGCGGCCGGGCTGCTCCTCATTGCGGCGGGGTTCGCCGTGGTGGCTGCCGCCCGCCCGGCAGCCTGGACCGGCACCGGTGGACTGCTGCCCGCCGCGGCCTTCGTGGTCCTCCTCACGCTGGGCCAGATGCTGGTCACGCCGGCCGCCCGGGCCTGGGTCCCGGACCTGGCACCCAGCGGCAGGCTCGGCCTCTACACCGGCGCCATGTCCTCGGTCTCCGGGCTGCTCGTCCTGGCCGGCAGCGCCGCGACCGGCTCGCTGCTCGACACGGGGCTGCCGGCCCCGGTCCCGTGGCTCGTCCTCGCCGCGGTACCGCTGGCAGCCATCGCCCTGCTGCCCCGCCGCTCCCGTACCGAGCCGTAAAGACCCCCACCGCTCCCGGGCCGAGTCGTAAAGCCGCGTGCGTCACAAATGCCTCGGCAGTGCCGCCGTGCCCGGGTACTCTCGGCGCTGCCCGCGGCCCGGTGGCCGCGGTCACGGAGTACCGCACGCGACTTTGAGCAGGGATGACAGGCATGGATCTGACCACTCTCACGCACACCGAACTGTCCGACCGGCTCGAAGCGCTCCGTGCCGAGCACGCCCGCCTCAAGGAGCGCGGGCTGCGCCTGGACCTGACCCGGGGCAAGCCGTCCGCCGAGCAGCTGGAGCTCTCGCAGCCGCTGCTGGCCCTGCCGGGCGGGAACGACCACACCGCGCAGGACGGCACCGACTGCCGCAACTACGGCGGCCTCAAGGGTCTGGCCGAGCTGCGCACGACGTTCGCCGGCCTGCTTCAGGTGCCGGTGGAGCAGCTGGTCGCGTTCGGCAACTCCAGCCTGGAACTGATGTACGAGTCGGTGGTGGACGCCGTCCTGTTCGGCCTCCCCGGGGCGCCCGGTCCCTGGCCGCGGGAGGGGCGGACGGCCATGCTCTGCCCCGTACCCGGTTACGACCGGCACTTCGCGGTGTGCGAGAAGCTCGGCATCGACATGATCCCGGTGCCGATGACGGAGACCGGCCCGGACATGGACGAGGTCGAGCGCCTCGTCGCCGACGAGCGCGTCAAGGGCATCTGGTGCGTACCGAAGTACAGCAACCCCACGGGCGCCACCTACGCGCCGGAGACGGTGCGGCGGCTGGCCGCCATGGAGACCGCGGCGCCGGACTTCCGCGTCTTCTGGGACAACGCCTACGCCGTGCACCAGCTGCAGGGTGACAGCGAGCCGGTCGCCGACATCCTGGGCCTGTGCGAGGAGTACGGCCACGCCGACCGGGTGTTCGTCTTCGGCTCCACCTCGAAGATCACCGCGGCCGGCAGCGGCGTGGCCTTCTTCGGCTCGTCGCCCGCCAACGTCACCTGGCTGCTCGGCCACCTCTCCAAGCGGACGATCGGCCCGGACAAGATCAACCAGCTCCGGCACGCCCGCTTCCTGCCCGACGCCGCGGCCGTGCACGCCCACATGGAGCGCCACGCCGAGCTGCTGCGGCCCAAGTTCGAGCTGGTGGACGCGGTCCTGGAGAAGCGGCTCGGGGACAGGGGCATCGCGACGTGGACCCGCCCGCAGGGCGGCTACTTCGTGAGCCTGGACGTCCTGGACGGCTGCGCCTCCCGTGTCGTACAGCTCGCCAAGGACGCGGGCGTCGCGCTGACCCCCGCCGGAGCGACGTTCCCGTACGGCAAGGACCCGCGCGACCGCAACATCCGCATCGCGCCCAGCTACCCCCGCCTGGAGGAGCTGGGCGACGCCCTGGAGGGCCTGGCGCTCTGCGCCGAACTGGCGGCCGTCGAGAAGCTGCTGGAGGGCTGAGAGCCGGCGTCAGCGGCGTCTTCGCCGCCCTCCCGGCACGTTCGGTCCCCAGGCGGCTCCTTCCGGCGTAAATTCCGGAGCATGGCGACTTCTGAGGGGACGACGGCGGCTACGGCGAGCGCAGGGGCTGCTGCGAGTACGGAGGCGGCGGCCGGCGCGAGTACGACGGGGCACATCGAGGTGACCCGGGAGGACTACGAGCGGCGCATGGAACGGGCCGGGCGGGCGGCCGCCGACGCCGGGCTGGCCGGGCTGATCGTCACGCCCGGCCCCGACCTGGTGTGGCTCACCGGCTACCAGCCGACCGCGATCACCGAGCGGCTGACCGCCCTGGTGCTCACCGTGGGCAGCAGGCCGCGCCTGCTGGTGCCCGTACTGGAGCGGGCGGACGCGCAGCACGCCACGGGCGCCCGCGCGACGGAGCTCCTCGGGTGGCGCGACGGCGAGGACCCGTATGCCGTGCTCGCGCAGCTCCTGGAACCGCAGCGGCGGTACGGCATCTCCGACTCGGCGTGGGCGATGCACCTCCTGGGGCTGCAGCGGACCCTCCCGGGCAGCGCGTACGCCTCGCTCACGGAGGCGCTCCCGATGCTGCGCGCCGTCAAGGACGCCTACGAGGTGGAGCGGCTGGCGGCGGCGGGCGCGGCCGCCGACGCCACGTACGAGGAGATCCTCAAGGTGCCCTTCGGGGGCCGGCGGGAGAGCGACGTGGCGGCGGACCTCGCGCGGCTGCTGCTCGAACACGGACACAGCCAGGTGGACTTCACGGTGGTGGGATCGGGCCCCAACGGGGCCGACCCGCACCACGAGGCGGGCGACCGGATCATCGAGAACGGCGACATGGTCGTACTGGACTTCGGCGGCCTGAAGGACGGGTACGGCTCGGACACGACGCGGACCGTGCACGTGGGCGAGCCGACCGCGGAGGAGCGGAAGGTCCACGACATCGTGCGCGAGGCCCAGCAGGCGGCGTTCGAAGCGGTGCGGCCGGGGGCCGCCTGCCAGGACATCGACCGGGTGGCGCGCAAGGTGATCAAGGCCGCGGGGTACGGCGAGTACTTCATCCACCGGGTCGGGCACGGCATCGGGGTGACGACGCACGAGCCGCCGTACATGGTCGAGGGCGAACACCTGCCCCTCGTGCCGGGGATGTGCTTCTCGATCGAACCGGGGATCTATCTGCCGGGGCGCTTCGGGGTGCGGATCGAGGACATCGTGACGTGCACGGAGACGGGCGGGCGGCGGCTGAACAACACGGCCCGGGAGATGGGGATCGTGGGCTAGGGCGCCATGCGCCGGGCCCGGGTGGCGGCGCGGGCGGCGGAGAGGGCGAGCGCGGTCGCCTCGATGGCGCTGGTGAACGCCACTTCGCTCAGTACACCTGGTGCCGCGACCTGGTCGCCCGCCAGGTAGACGCCGTTGCCGCGGTCGATGGCGGGGCGGTCCCGCCAGGTGGTGCCGGGCAGGTCCACCGCCCCCGTACGGCCGGTGGCGAGCGCGTCGCGGCGCCAGGTGACGCGCTCGCGCCACTCGGGGAAGCCCGCGTCCAGGAGGCGCTCGGCGCGAGCGAGGCCGTCGGCGCGCGTCTCATGGGGAGCGATGCCGACCTGGCCCTGAAGGAGCTGTTCACCGGGCGGGGCAAGAGTGGGGTCCTGCGCGGTGAACCGTTCGATCCACCCGGAGTGGTCGAGGTCGGACACCACGAAGAGATCGGTGGCGCGTCGCCTCCCGGTCGCGCGGCGCTTCTTCGGGTGCTGCTCGCGCAGCGCCAGGTCGACCAGGACCGTACGGGCGCTGCTCCAGGTCAGCGCGTCGTCGCCGAGCAGCGCACGGGCGGAGTCGAGCTGGGTGGCGACGATGACGGGCCGGTCCTCGGGCAGCGCGTCGACCCGGGAGCCGGTCTCGATCCGTACGCCGAGGCCGCGGGCGTGGTCCGCCATGCGGGAGATGAGCGCGCCCCAACCGCCCTTGATGTAGCGGGCTTCCGGGCTGAGGCGCGTGGTGCGGTAGAGGATCCGGTGGGTGAACGCGGCCGAGAGCAGGCCGGGGTCGTGGTGGAAGGTGGCGACGCCCGTGTAGTACGCGGCGGCGCGCGCGGCCGGCTCCCCGACCTGCGCGCTCGCCCAGCTCAGGAAGTCCTGGCCCACGGGGGCGTCCGTACGGTTGCGGAGCCGGAGGAGGGCGAGGGGCGGTACGCGGTGCAGCTCGCCGTGGTGGTGGAAGCGGATCCGGGCGGCCTCCCGGAGGCCGAGCGGGGCGAGCGGCCCGAGGAGGCCGCGCTGCTTCAGCCAGGGGTAGTGCGGGCCGCGGGCGTAGAGGGCGTGCGGGCCTTCGTTGGTGCGGTACGGCGCCTCGTCGGTGCGGGCCCGGCCGCCGAGCGACCGGTGCGCTTCGTGGAGCGTGACGTCGGCACCGGCCTCGGCGGCGGAGATGGCCGCGGTGAGGCCGGCGAAGCCGCCTCCGACGACGGTGATGTGGCGGCGGGGGTGGGGCATGGCGGGTCTCCGTCTCATGACTGCGGTGCGGGCCGGCTTTGTTTCATGGACGGGTGGGGGCGGGGGCGATGTGACATCCGGCGTGCCGTCCGAGCGCGCGGCGGTGGCCGCGGCTGGCCGCTCACACGGTTGTTTCCGCAGGTCAGGGTGATTGTCAGTGGTGGGGTGCAGGATGGATCAGGACGGGGCGGAACGGGGACGAGAGCGGGCTGCGGAGAGCGGATCGAGCGCGGAGAAGGGCGGTGGTCGGGTGGCCGGCCGAGGCGGGGACGCGGAGCGGACGATGCCGGCCGTACGACGGCCGGAGGTACGGCTGCCGGAGCTGGTGGCGTACGACGGAGGGGAGTGGGAGCCCGAGGGGGATTACGACGGACTGGAGTTCGCCGACGCGGACTTCGCGGGGCAGTCGGCGCGGGGCGCCCGGTTCCTGGACTGCGCGGTGTGGCGGTGCGCGTGGGACGAGACGGTGTTGGCCCGGGCGCGGTTCATCGACAGCGTGCTGGAGGGGGTGCGGGGCGTCGGCACGGACCTCTCGCAGGTGTCGCTGCGCGATGTGGAGGTGCGGGACGCCCGGCTGGGCGGGACCCAGCTGCACGGCGCGGTGCTGGAGCGGGTCGTAGTGCGCGGCGGGAAGCTGGACTTCCTCAACCTGCGCAAGGCGAAGCTCCGGGACGTCGCGTTCGAGGACTGTGTGCTGGTGGAGGCGGACTTCGGCGGGGCCGAGCTGGAGCGCGTGACGTTCGACGGCTGCACGCTGGCGCGTACGGACTTCGGTCAGGCGCGGATGCGGGACGTCGATCTGCGGGGCGCGGCGGCGCTGGACATCGCGCGGGGCATCGACCGGCTCGCGGGCGCGGTGATCAGCCCGTCGCAGCTCATGGATCTGGCCCCGGCGTTCGCGGCGGAGGTGGGCGTACGGGTGGAGTGAGCGGCGGTGGGGTCACACGCGGGGGAAGCGGGCCTGGAGGTCCCACAGGAGCGGGTTGTCGGCCAGCCCGTCGTGCATGTCCGTGAGGTCGGCGATCAGGTCGTGCAGGAAGTCGCGGGCCTCGCGGCGCAGCGCGGCGTGGTTGAAGCTGAGCGGAGCCTCCTCGACCGGTACCCAGTCGGCGGTGACGTCGACCCAGCCGAAGCGGCGCTCGAACAACATCCGGTCGGCGGACTCGGTGAAGTCCAGTTCGGCGTGTTGCGGGCGGGCGGCGCGACTGCCGTGCGGGTCGCGGTCGAGCCGCTCGACGATGTCGCACAGGGCCCAGGCGAAGTCCAGGACCGGCACCCAGCCCCAGGCCGTGGACAGTTCCCGGTCCGTCTCGGTGTCGGCGAGGTAGACGTCCCCGCAGAACAGGTCGTGGCGCAGCGCGCGGGCGTCCGCGGTGCGGTAGTCCGTCTGCGGGGGGTCAGGGAAGCGCCGGGAGAGCGAGTAGCCGAGGTCGATCACGTAGCTGATGGTCGCACGTCGGTCGGAGTGCTCGCTCCGGGACGGGG
>NZ_NHSG01000456.1:0-11105 GCF_020024005.1 Streptomyces purpurogeneiscleroticus | reverse complement strand
GGTGGAGGGGCGCTGGTCGGCGTCGTATCCCCAGCTCTTGCGGGCGACGCCGAAGTTGGTCCAGGTGTCGGTGAAGTGGGTGGCTTCGCTGAGGACTTGGTATCCCATGTACTCGGCGAAGGACTCGTTGAGCCAGATGTCGTCCCACCAGGCGAGGGTGACGAGGTCGCCGAACCACATGTGGGCCATTTCGTGGGCGATGACCATGCCGCGGGTCTGGCGCTCGGTGTCGGTGACGGCGGAGCGGTAGACGAATTCGTCGCGGAAGGTGACGAGTCCGGGGTTCTCCATGGCGCCGGCGTTGAATTCGGGGACGAACGCCTGGTCATAGGAGTCGAAGGGATAGGGCTCGTCGAAGAGCTGGTGGTAGCGGTCGTAGCAGCGGCGGGTGATGTCGAGGATCTCGTCGGCGTCGGCGTTGAGGTACGGCGCGAGGGAGCGGCGGCAGTGGATGCCGAACGGGAGGCCGGCGTGCTCGGTGCGGACGGAGTGCCAGGGGCCGGCGGCGACGGCGACCAGGTAGGTGCTGATGGGCGGCGTGGGCGCGAGGGTCCAGTGGCCTTCGGGGGCGCGGGTCTCGCGGGAGTTGCCGAGGACGGTCCAGCCGTCGGGGGCGGTGACGGTGAGGGCGAAGACGGCCTTGAGGTCGGGCTGGTCGAAGGCGGGGAAGACGCGCTGGACGTCTTCCATGAACAGCTGGGTGTAGACGTAGGTCTCGCCGTCGGCGGGGTCGGTGAAGCGGTGCATGCCTTCGCCGGTGCGGGAGTAACGCATGGTGGCTTCGACGCGCAGCTCGTGCTCGCCGGGGGTGAGGCCGGTGAGCGGGAAGTGGTTGTCCTGCAGGTCGGCGGGGTCGAGGGGTCGGCCGTCGAGGGTGATGCTGTGCAGATGGTCGGGCTTGAGGTCGAGGAAGGTGTCGCCCGAAGTACGCGCGCTGAAGCGGATGGCCGCGCGGGTGGTGAAGTGCTCCTCGCCGGTGGTGAGGTCGAGGTCGATGTCGTAGCGGTGGACGTCGAGGATGCGGGCTCGGGTTTGCGCTTCGTCGCGCGTCAATGCGGGCATGGCGTCATGCTGCCGCAGGTCGGCGGCTCCGCGCATCCATGCCTCCGAGCCTGTGGATAACTCGGCCGGCCGCGGCGGTGGCGGGGCTTTGCGGCGGCTCGTGACCTGGCCGGAAGCGGTCGGCGTGAGGTGGTGACGGCTGGGTTCCGCCGTGGCCGGAACCGCGCCCGGCGGCCGGAACCGTTAAGTGGCGCGGCTTCTCAGTACTAAGATTTCCGGAAGATCACGGCCGGATGCCCGGCCCGAGGGGCGAGCCCGGGGAGGGTGCCGAGATGGCGAGGAAGACGGCGGCGCGGGACGCGGTGGCCGGCATCATCGAGGACTGGCGCCGGGAGCGGCCGGAGCTGGACACCTCGCCGCTGGAGGTGCTGGCGCGGCTGCACCGTACGTTCCTGCGGTACAGCGCGAAGCTGACGGCTTCGGTGGAGTCGCACGGCCTGTCGGTGGCCGGGTTCGATGTGCTGACGGCGTTGCGCAGGGCGGGTAAGCCGTACCGGCGCACGGCGGGCCAGCTGGCCGATTCGGGGCTGATCTCGTCGGCGGGCGTGACGCTGCGGATCGACCGGCTGGAGAAGGACGGCCTGATCGTGCGGGAGCGGGACCCGGAGGACCGGCGGGTGGTGCGGTCGCGGCTGACGGAGGAGGGCCTGGCCAAGATCGACGCGTTGTTCGCCGAGCATCTGGAGAACGAGCGGCGGATGCTGGCCGGCCTCTCCCCCGCCGAGTGCCGTCAGCTGGCGCGGCTGCTGTCGAAGCTGGAGCGGTCGATCACGGAGTCGGGTGCGGCGGAGCCGGACTCGTCGTCCGGGGCCTGACCGGCGGCTCTTCGGCGGCGGGCGGTCCGGGCCGGAGCAGGAGCCAGGCCCCGCAGATCAACGTGATGGCCTGGGCGCCGATCAGCAGCGCGTATCCGGCGCCGAAGCTGTGGCCGCCGCCGAGGGCGATGGCGGCACCCATGGCGGTGGGCATGAAGGCGGAGACGAGGTTGCCGACGCCGTTGACCACTCCGTAGGCGCTGCCGACCGTGCCGACCGGTGCGTGCCGCTGTACGAGGGTGGGGATGGCCGGGCCCTGCAGGCCCCAGAAGCCGCCCGCCAGGACGAGTCCGGTGGCGGCGAGCCAGGCGGCGTCCGCGGTGATGACGAGCAGGACGCAGCTCCCGGTGCCGAGCGCGCCGACAACGAAGAGCAGGGGCAGCCTGCGGGCGGGCAGCTTGTCGATGAGGTAGCCACCGAGGAAGCCGGAGGCCAGGCTCATCAGGAAGGGCAGCGCGGAGACGGCGCCCATCTGGGCGAGGGAGAAGTGGCGTTCCTGGAGGAGATACGCCGGCAGCCAGGAGCTGCTCCCCCACAGGTAGGCCAGGGTGGCGATCTCGATGAGCAGGATGCAGCCGAGGCGCGGGGTGCGCAGGGCTTCGCGCAGGGTGGCCACGACGCCGCGCCGCGCTCCCGTGGGCGCACTCTCCTGACCGGTCCGGCCCTCCCCCGTGCGGCCCGGTCCCCGTCCCCGTATGAAGAGCGCGATCAGCGGCAGCCCGATGGCGGCGTTCAGGAGCGCGAGGAGCACGAAGGACGTGTGCCAGTCGTAGCGGTGGACGAGGTAGGTGATCAGGGGCAGCCCGACGGCGGTGCCCAGGGAGACGCCCATGGAGCTGACCGCGTTGGGCCTGCCCACCTCGTGCGGCGCGAAGTGCTCCTTCACGTACATCGTCTTGAGCGAGAACAGCGGCCCTTCGGACACGCCCAGCAGAAAACGGAGGACGATGAACATCAGGGCGCCGAGCGCGTACGGGGAGAGCAGGGTGAGCGCTGCCCACAGGCCGACGCTCACCAGAAGGCCGCGCCGCGCCCCCAGGGCGGATTCGTACAGCGGGGTGAGGAAGAAGGCGGCGAGTCCGTACCCGATGAGGAAGACGGTCATCAGGGCGCCCTGGAGGACGCGGTCGCCGGTCATGCCGAAGTGGTCGGTGAAGGCGCGGTCGGTGATCAGTACGGAGACGTTGACGCGGTCGACGTAGGAGATCAGGACGACCGCGAGCAGGGTGAGGACGCCCGCCCACCGCCGCGGGGAGGCCGTGGCGATGGGCGGTGCGGCGGTCGGCGCCACGGTGTCAGCCGCCGGCGGGGGCGGTGGCTGCGGCGGGCTCCGGGGAGGCGAGCGCGGCGGCCTGCTGTTCGGCCGCGGACCGGTACAGGCGGCGCAGCCGTACGACGCCGAGGTCGTGCTGGTAGAGGTTCTCGGCCTGGTCGGCGTCGTGCGGCATGGCCTCCAGCATGACGCGGTCCTGTTCGAGCACCTCCCAGTGCCGCTTCTCGATGAGCGTGCGGTACAGGAAGCGCCAGGTGTCGCGCTGCCAGCCCGTGACCTTGCGGTAGCGCCAGAAGAAGACGCCGCTGCGGTGCTCGTCCACGGGGCAGATCATGCCGACGATCCCGAAGGGGCCGCCGGGGCCGGCGGAGGGCGGGTACGGGATCGACAGGTCGACCCAGTCGATACCGGTGCGGCACAGTTCGACCCAGTCGAAGTTGACGCCGCGCTGGTCGGTCTTCTCGAAGAAGTATCCGCGGTCGGTCTCCCGGATGCGGAACTTGGCGGTGGTGTCGCCGTCGAACATCGTGTGCGACTCGTGGTGCAGGAACTGTCCGTGCATCGGGTCGAGGAGGTTCTCCATGCCGAACCGCCAGGGCACGTTCCACTCCGCGTAGCAGAGGATCGCCTCGGTACCGGGGTCGGTGAGCGGTTCGGGGAGGGTCAGTTCGCACGGCTCCGGGTGCTGCTCGTCGCCGAAGTACGCGAGGATCGCGCCGCCGACCTCGTGTACGGGGAGGCTGGTGACGAGCTTCTTGCCCTCCAGGTTGCAGCCGGGCAGGCCCGGTACGGAGGAGACCGTGCCGTCGCCCTCGACCTCGACGCCGTGGTACCAGCAGGCCACGCGGTCACCGAGGTGCTTGCCGAGGGAGAGCCGGGCGCCCCGGTGGGGGCAGCGGTCGGCGAGCATGTGGAGGGTGCCGTCGGCGCGGCGGAAGAGGAGCCAGTCCTCTCCGAGGGCGGTGACCTTGCGCATGCCTCCGGGGGCGACGAAGTGGGACGGCACTACGGGGTGCCACTGGTTGCGCAGCCCGGTGGCGTAGATGTGGTCGGCGGTGACGGTGGTGCCGGCCTTGGTGTGGGTGAGGGTCATGTCAGGCTCCCAGGCGGTGCATCTCGGCGCGGAAGGTGTCCTCGGTCCAGGGGGCGCCGTCGGGGGCGTGCACCTGCCGGGAGTTGAGGCCGCGGACGACGTCGGCCAGCTCGTGGCCTTCCTTGGTGAAGACCTCTTCGAGGGTCGCGGCGAGCTTGTACTCGTACGGGGTGGGCTCGTGCGTACGGGACTGGTGGACGTCCAGGTACGGCCAGGGGGTCATCGGTGCCTCCGGTGTCTACAAGGCGAGCGGGGTGGCTTACAGGTCCAGGACGAGGCGGTCGGAGGCACAGCGCGAGACGCAGATCATCATGGTCGCGTTCGCCGCGTGCTCGGCCTCGCTGAGGAGGAAGTCGCGGTGGTCGGGGACGCCTTCGAGGACGCGGGTCTCGCAACTGCCGCAGATGCCGTCGCGGCAGGAGCTCTCGGCCTGCAGGCCGGCGGCCTCGGCGGCTTCGAGGATCGAGGTGTCGGCGCCGACGCTGAGCGTCATTCCGGAGCGGCGGCACTCGACTTCGAAGGCGCTGTCGTCGCCACTGCGCTCCACGATGGGCGCGGCGAAGCGCTCCACCCGGAGCTGTGCGGCGGGGCAGCGGTCCTCGACGGCGGCGAGCAGCGGCTCGGGGCCGCAGCAATACACGAGGGTGCGGTCGTCGAGACCGCTCAGGGCGGCGTCGAGGTCGATGTGGCCGTGTTCGTCCTGGGGGTGGAGGACGAGTTCGCCGCTTCCTTGGGTGGCGAGGTCGGCGAGTTCGCTGCCGAAGGCCATCGAGGCGCGGCTCCGGCCCCCGTGGACGAGCCGCCAGGGCACGCCCTTACGGGTGGCCTCGCGGGCCATGGCCAGCAGCGGGGTGATGCCGATGCCGCCCGCGATGAACAGGTACGCGGGCGCGTCGGCGAGCGCGAAGTGGTTGCGGGGGCCGACGGCGGTGACGGTCTGTCCGGGGCGCAGCTGGGTGTGGACGAAGCGGGAACCTCCGCGGGAGGCCGGTTCGTTGAGGACACCGAGGCGGTAGCGCGTGGTGTCGAGGGGGTCGCCGCACAGGGAGTACTGCCGAGTGTGGCCGCCTACGTGCAGGTCGAGGTGGGCGCCGGGCTGCCAGGCGGGCAGTGGCTTGCCCTCGGGGTGGACGAGGTCGACGGAGAGTACGCCGTCGGCTTCCCAGGTCATGCGGTGGACGAGCAGGTCGAGGCGGGGCTCGGCGGCCGTGGCCTGGTCGGGGGTGCCCGGCTGGGGGTCGTTGCTGGTCATGGCGTCGGCCTCCTCACGCGGTGGGGATCTTGACGGGCGGGGTGAACGGGTTCTTCATCGGGCCGAGCGCGTCGAGGTCGACCTCGACGAGGGTGGGGCCGCCGGAGGCGACGGCCTCGGTGAGGACGGGCGCCGCGTCGGCCTCGGCGGCGATCCGGGCGTACGGCAGGCCGCAGGCGCGGGCCAGGAGGGAGAAGTCGGGGGTGGTGAGGTCCACTCCGGAGCGGCGCTCGCTGTAGCGGTCCTGCATGTTGCGGAGCACGCCGTAACCGCCGTCGTTGAAGACGAGGAGGGTGAGAGCAGGCCGCTCCTGGGCAAGCGTGAGGAGCTCCCCGAGGTGCACGGCGAGGCCACCGTCACCGGCCATGACGACGGTCGGTACGTCCGGCCGCGCGAGTGCGGCGCCGAGGCCCATGCCCAGGCCCTGGCCGATGCCGCCGCCGCGCGGGAAGACGTTGTCGCGCGGGTCGTAGATCTCCAGCAGGCGGTTGCCCCAGCTGCTGGAGGGGATGGTGACGTCGCGGGCGATGACGGCGCGGCGCGGCAGGGCGGCGCGCAGCGCGTCGCAGACGGCGGCCTGCGGCCCGATGCCGTCGTGCAGGGCAGCGCGTACCTCCTCGCCTACGGAGGCGACGCGGGCGGTCCAGCCGGGCTCGGCGCTGCCGGTCGCGGGGCCGTCGCCGGGCGCCGGCGGCGCCTCGGGCAGGCGGGCGAGCAGCGCACCGAGTACGGCGTCGGCGTCACCGTGCAGCGCGTGCTGCGCCGGGTAGACGCGCCCCAGGGCGGCAGCGTCGATGTCGATCTGAAGGTGCGCTTCGGGCAGGGCGAGGGAGTAGTCGCCGGTCTCGTTGGAGCGGAAGTGGGTGCCGATGGTGAGCAGGACGTCGGCGTCGGAGAGCAGGGAGCGGCCCGCCGGTGTGGTGGCGAAGTTGCCGATGACCTGCGGGTGGTCCTCGGGGACAGCGCCGCGGCCGGAGTTGGAGGTGAACAGTCCGGCGCCGGTGCGCGCCAGAAGCTGGGCAAGCCGGTCCCCGGCCCCGCACGCGCCGCCTCCCGCCCAGATCAGCGGCCTGCGGGCGCCGGCCAGCAGCCGTGCGGCGGCGTCGAGTTCGGCCGCCTCCGGGTGCGCCGTCTCCGGGGGCGTCACGGTGACGTGCTCGTCCTGCTGCGGCGCGTACTGCAGGTCGATCGGCCACTCCACGCTCGCCGGGCCGCCCGGTGCGCGCAGGGCTGCGCGCGCTGCTTCTCGTAGGACGCGTCCCGCTGCGTCCGTAGAGGGCACAGTCGCCGCGTACGTGGAGACAGCGCGCAACATGGCGAGCTGGTCCTTGGTCTCGTGGATGAAGCCGCGGCCGCTGCCGAGGTACTGGCTCTCGATCTGGCCGGTGACGTGCAGGACGGCAGTGCCGGCGCTGAGCGCTTCGATGAGCGACCCGGCGGCGTTGCCGGCACCCGTACCGGTGGACGTGAGGGCGCAGCCTATGGAGCCGCGGGCACGTCCGTAGGCGTCGGCGGCGTTCACCGCGGTGGCTTCGTGGCGTACGGGCACGAAGCGCAGCTCACGGTCGACGGCTTCGACGAGCGGCAGGTTGTGGACGCTGACGATGCCGAACACGGTGTCGATGCCGAGTTCGCGCAGGACGGCGACGAGGAGGTCGCCTCCGGTGGGATGGTGCGTCATGGAGGCTCCTCAGAGGATGCCGCGGCCGACTCCGCCGCAGACGTCGATGCTGGTTCCGGTGATGTAGGAGGCGCGCGGCGAGAGGAGGGCCAGTACCGCGTAGGCGACTTCCTCGGCGCGGCCGAGGCGGCCGAGGGCGATGCCGCGGTCGGCGGCCAGTTCGGCCTGCCACTCCTCGTAGCTGAGCCCGCTGTCGGCGGCGGCGTGCCGGCGTGTCCACTGTCCGGTGTCGATCAGGCCGAGGCACACGGAGTTGACGCGGATGCCGTCGGGGGCGAGTTCCCGGGCGAGGTTGGCCGAGAGGTTGAGGATGCCGGCGCGGGCGGCGCTGGTGGTGATGAGGCGGGGTTCGGGCTGCTTGGCCAGTACGGCGTTGATGTTGACGATGCCGGCGGCGTCGGAGGCGCGCAGGTGCGGAAGGGCGGCGTGCAGCGGGTTGAGTACGCCGGCGAACTTCAGCTCCAGTTCGTCGCGCCAGTCCTCCTCCGTGGTCTCCGCGAGGCGCTTCATACGGGACTGCCCGGCGTTGTTGACCAGGCCGTCCAGGGCGCCGAAGTGGTCGGCGGCGCGGGTCACGAAGTCGCGTACGGCGGTGGCGTCCCGTACGTCGCAGACGCCGGTCAGCAGCCGGTCGGTGCCTGCTCCGAGGCGGGCCGCTGCCTTGTCGAGACGGTCGGCGTCGCGGCCGCAGGTGGCGACGCGTGCGCCTTCGGCCAGGAGGGCGCGGACCGTGGCCAGGCCGACGCCCGAGCTGCCGCCGGTGACCAGTACGGTGCGGTCGGCGAGGCCCAGGTCCATGGGATGTTCCTTCGGTGGTGGTGAGCGGTGCGGGGTGCCCGAGGGAGCGCCCGGTGGTGGCCGCGCGGGCCGGCGCGCCGGGCGGGTTGATCAGTGCATGGTGAAGCCGCCGTTGACGGCGATCACCTGTCCTGTGAGGTAGCGGGATTCCTCGCCGAGCAGGAAGGCGACGATGCCGGTGAGGTCGTCCGGCTGCTGGGTCCGGGAGATGGCCCGGTTGAGCCGGTAGAGCTCGTGGCGCTCCGCGGGCACGTTCTCGGTCGCCTCGCACTCGGTGATGCCGGGCGCGACGGCGTTGACGGTGATGCCGCGATCGCCCAGCTCACGGGCCATCGCGCGGGTGAGGGCGATGACGGCCCCCTTGGAGGCGATGTAGTGGGCCAGCCGCGGGGAACCGTACAGAGCGGCGTCCGACGCGAGGTTGACGATGCGGCCGCCGCCCGCGGCGAGGAGCTGGGGCAGCAGGGCTCGGGCGACGAGCCACGGCCCGCGGGCGTTGACCGTCATGATGCGGTCCCAGGCGTCGATGCCGATGTCCTGGAATTCCTTGCCGCCCACGCCGTTGGCGAGGCCGGCGTTGTTGACCAGGCCGTGCAGCGGTCCCAGCTCGGCGACCCGCTCCGCCATCGCCGCGACCGAATCCGGGTCGGCGACGTCGCACGGGACGAAGTGGGCGTCGCGGCCTTCGGCGCGCAGCTCGTCGGCCACCCGCGTGCCCCGCTCGGGGTCGAGTTCGGCGAGCACGACGCGGTGTCCGTCCGCGGCGGCCCGGCGGGCCATGGCCTCCCCCAGGCCACGGCCGGCGCCGGTGATGACGACGGTGCGCATCAGTCGCGGGTGACGCCGTGCATCGGCGAGTGCTCGGGGTAGGTGGGGATCTGCGGCTTCTGCGTGCCGATGACGACGCAGAAGAGGGCGTCGGTGTCGCCCTCGTTCTTGAGGGACCGGGCCACACCGGCCGGCACGACGATCATGTCGCGGTATCCGAGCGTGCGGTACTCGACCTCGTCCTTGCCGCGGTGGATGCCGACCCTGACCTGGCCCTCCAGGACGAAGAACGCCTCTTCGACGTCGTGGTGGGTGTGCTCGGGGCCCTCGGCGCCGGGCGGCAGCAGCATGTTGGAGAAGGTGAAGCCGCCGGACGGCAGGACGCGGTTGTCGCCTTCGTGGTTACCCGTGGCGCCGGAGCCGACGTACCGGATCTGGGCACGCCGGTACTGGTCACCGGCCTTGGACTGGAACGCCAGGGTGTCCCAGTCGGGCTCGCGGGAGTCCTTGGTGGCGATCAGGGAGTCGGTGTAGCGGGCCAGGTCGCCGCCGTTGTCGTACTCGGTGGTGGTGATGGGCATGATGTTCCGTCCTTTAGTCGTATTAATGGGCGGGGCTGTGGACAGTCCTCAGCCGGCTTCGGCAATTCCTGCTGAAATTCGGAGGTGGGCAAGGACCCACGCGTCGAAGGCATCGGGCTGTTCCTGGTTCGCGAGGTGACCGGCGTCCTTGACGATCACGTACACGGAGGAATGGAGGTCTGCTGTGAGCGTCTGGCTCGCTTCGATACCGGTGACCCGGTCCTGGTCACCGCAGAGCACCAAGGTGGGCGCCGTGACGGCGGCGAGGTCGGCGATACGCAGGTCGGTGGCGGCCATCGACTCGGTGGCGTAGCGGTAGCCGGGGAGCCGCAGGGAGCGCGCCATGGTGTCGGTGACGCGCTGGACGAGAGCGTCGGGAGCGGCTTCGGAGACCAGGCGGGGGCCGCGCCGTTCGGCGAAGGCACGGGGGCCGGCTTCGGCCAGCTCGTCCGCCCGGGCTCGCATCGCTTCCGCCTTCGCCGGGTCGGCCCCCGAGCCGGCACTGGAATCGGCGACGATCAGAGAGGAGACGAGTTCGGGGTGGCGGGCGGCGAGCCGCACGGCGATGACGCCGCCCCAGGAGACTCCGAGCACATGAGCGCGGCCGCCACGCTGCCGGATGAGGGCGGCGGCGGTATCGGCGAAGTCGTCGAGCGTGAACGGACCCGCCGGGTCGGCCGACTTGGCGTAGCCCGGCGCGTCCCAGGCCACCACGCGCACGTACCGGCTCAACGTGGCGAGCTGCGACGCGAACGCGGCGGAGGAGGACCCGATCCCGTGCAGACACAGCAGTACAGGACCGCTGTCGCCGGCTTCCTCGACGTGCAGGTCGGCGAGGTCGTAAGGAGACGACGCGGAGGATGCGGACGACATGGAGGATGCGGACGACCCGATGGCCCCGGAGGACTCGGAAGACGCGGACGAGAAAGACGAGGGAGAGGAAGGGAGAGAGGGATGAGCGGTGCGGCCGGTCATAGGATCTGCCCCCTCCGCCCGGCGAGGGCGCCGAGGCTGCGCAGCACCGCGTACGGCACGACCTGGCTGGTGGCGGGGTTGCCGGGGTCGGGGAGGTGCTGCACTTCGAAGCGGTAGACACCGTGGCTGCCGGACGCCTCGATGACGTGCCGGGTGTGCCGGGCCGCCGGGTCGGCGACGACATGGACGCGTACGGCATCCAGATCGCCGACGGCCAGCGCGACGGAGGCGGCGACGTTGGTGGACTTGGGGAACTTCACCGGCACGTCGCGGGCGGTGCCGCGCATGACCTCGACCGGCCCGGTGGCCGTGCGCATCCGGTGCAGCAAGTCCTCGTCCATCCACGGCTGTTCGAGGGTGCCGGGCAGCTTGGTGGTGGTGAGGGTGACGTCGGCGAGCGGGCCGAGGGAGCGTACGGCCTGCAGCAGGTCGAGGCCGCCGACGGCACCACCGGTGAAGTACACCCGCCCAGGGCCGGCGGCGAGCAGAGCGGAGGCGAGGTCCTCGTCGGTGAGCGCACCGGTGGAGGCGACGAGGAGGTCGGTACCGGAGCGCAGGACGCGTTCGCCCCACTCGCGGACGACGCTCTGACCCGCCGCTTCGACGATGAGGTCGCAGTGGTCGAGGGCGTCCTCGAAGGAGAGCTGAGGTACGGGGGCGTCGCCGAGAGCACGGTTGTCGACGATGCAGATCAGCTCGGCGCCGGGGACGTTCCCCTCGGCGAGCGCGGTGCCCACGATGCGGCCGATGGCGCCCCAGCCGACGAGGCCGACCTTGCGGGAGGTGGGGGGCGTGATGGGTGCCGGG
>NZ_NHSG01000455.1:0-11217 GCF_020024005.1 Streptomyces purpurogeneiscleroticus | reverse complement strand
CCCGGGGTCGTACCGGGCGACGAGCCGTCCTCGGAGTCCGAGCCGTCTCCGGAACCCGGACCGTCGCCGGGCGCGGGGCTCGGCTCGGGCTTCGTCCCGCTGTCGGTGCCGCCGGGCTCGGACCCGCCGCCGTCCTTCCCCGAGGTGCCGTCGGCGTCCTTGCCGCCCTCGGTGTCCTTCCCGGAGCCGGCCTGGTCCTTGCCGTCCTTCGACGCGCCCCCGGAGCCGGCCTTGTGCGAACCGCTGCCTCCGGTGCCGGGGCCGGAACCGCCGGTGCGCGGTCCGGTCGGCAGGATGCCGGTGCCGTCGGGTACTTCGTGCGTGCCCTTGCGGTAGTACTCGTACCAGGACAGCACCGTGCGCAGGTATTCCTCGGAGTGGTTGTAGCCGAGGATCGCGCGGTTCATGTCCGCCTGGACCGACAGGTCGCGGCCGGCCGCGCACAGGTAGCGGCCGGCCGACAGGGCCGCGTCGTAGATGTTGTTGGGGTCGCTCGCGCCGTCGCCGTTGGCGTCCGTGCCCCACCTCGCCCAGGTGGAGGGGATGAACTGCATGGGACCGACCGCGCGGTCGTGGGTGGTGTCATTGTCCAAGCGGCCGCGGTCGGTGTCGGTGATCCGGGCGAAGCCGTTGCCGTTGAGCTGGGGGCCGAGGATGGGCTGCAGCGTCGTGCCGTTCTCGTCCACCGCGCCGCCGCCGGCCTGCCCGGACTCGACCTTGCCGATCGCCGCCAGCAACTCCCAGGGGAGGTGGCAGCCGGGGTGGGACCGGGCGAGGGACGCCTCGGCCTCCTTGTACGCGGCGAGCACGGTCGCCGGTATGCCGGCCTCCGCGGGGCCGGTGGCTATGGGGCCGTCCCCGCCCTGCCCCTTGCCGGGCTGCGGGCCGACGAGCGGGGGCAGGTCGGTGTAGTACGAGGAGTCACCGTCGATGGGGGCGTCGCCCCGGGGGGCTTCGCGGGAACTCCCGGCGGCGTCCGCGGTGTCGGGCGCCTGGGAGGCGGTCAGCGCGGCGAGGGCCAGCGCCACCACCACACTGGAGGCCGCTCCTTTGCGGAGCCGTCGGCCGAACTTGGCTGCCATGTGTCCTACTCCCCCTCCGCGTTGACCCACCGCGCTGGATGCACGGTGTCGCGCTCTCGGCGCTCCAACGCACCGGACACTACGACAACTCCCCGCGCGCAGCTACCGTTCCCGGCGCGCCATCACTGTCTGCTCACTTCCGGCATACTGCCTCGAATCGATCACTCGATCACTCCCAACGGTCGGGTCCGGTCAGGAGAGGGATCATGCCGTTCACACTCAGCCATGCCGCGGCGGTGCTGCCTGCCGTACGCCGCAACGGTACGGCGCGCGGTCCGCTGCTGGTGTCCGCGCTCGTCGCCGGGTCCTTCGCGCCGGATCTGACGTACTACGCGGACACGGTCGTGCCGGGAGCGATGGCCCACGGAGAATTCACGCACGCGCCGGCCGGTGTTCTCACCGTGGACACGCTGTGCGCGGCGCTGCTGGTCGGGTGCTGGCTGCTGCTGCGCGATCCGCTGCTCGCGCTGCTGCCGGCAGCGTGGCGGGGCAGGGTGGGTGCACTGGTCCGCGGTTCGGGACGGCGAGGGCTGTCCCCGGGGCGGTTCGCGCTGCGCTTCTGGTACTCCGCGGTGCTCGGCGCGTTCACGCACGTCGTGTGGGACGCGTTCACCCACCCCGGACGCTGGGGTGTCCGGCTGCTGCCCGTACTGCAGGAGCCGGTCGCCGGGTGGCCGGTGTACGCATACGTGCAGTACGGCACCTCGGCGGTGGCGCTCGTGGCCCTCGGGTGGTTCGTATGCTCCGCGCTCCATCGGGCGCCGACCGGCGCCGTCCCCGAGGGGCTGCCCGCGCTCGGCAACCGGGCGCGGCTGCTGTGCTGCGCGCTGCTGACGCCGTGCGTACTGCTGGGGGCCGCGCACCGGGTGCTGCGCGCGCATGCCGTGTACGGCGGGGCGGCGACGTGGTTCGACTACGTACCGACGGCGCTCTTCGGAGCGGGCGCCGGGCTGGGCGTGGCGCTCCCGGTGTGGGCGGCGGCGGTCCGCCTGAACGACCGGCGGCGCCGCAGGCGGGGTGCTGCCGCTCCGGCGGAAGAGGCAGCGGCCGGGGGCCGGTGAGGGCGGCTGCGCCCCTCACCGGCCCCCGGCCGCCTCTTCACGGGTCAGTGCGCGGCGGACTCCCAGTCCCCGCCCGAACCGACGGAGACGTCCAGCGGGGCGCGCAGCTCGACGGCACCGGCCATCTCGCGCCGTACCAGCTCCTCGACCTGCTTCTGTTCGCCGGGCGCCACCTCGACCACGATTTCGTCGTGGACCTGGAGCAGCATCCGGGAGCTGAGCCCGGCGGCGGTCAGCGCCTCGGCGACCCGCAGCATCGCGATCTTGACGATGTCCGCCGCGGTGCCCTGGATCGGGGCGTTCAGCGCCATCCGCTCGGCCATCTCGCGGCGCTGGCGGTTGTCGCTGTTGAGGTCGGGCAGGTAGCGGCGGCGGCCGAGCATGGTCTCGGTGTAGCCCGTGGCGCGGGCCCGGTCGACGACGTCCTCGAGGTAGTCCCGCACGCCACCGAAGCGCTCGAAGAAGTTGTCCATGAGCTTGCGGGCCTCGTCCGGGGAGATACCCAGCTGCTGGGACAGGCCGAACGCGGAGAGGCCGTACGCCAGTCCGTACGACATCGCCTTGATCTTGCGGCGCATCTCGGGGTCGACCTCGGTCTTGGGCACCGAGAAGACGTGCGAGGCCACCGTGGTGTGCAGGTCCTCACCGGAGGTGAATGCCTCGATGAGGCCCTCGTCCTCGGAGAGGTGCGCCATCACGCGCAGCTCGATCTGGCTGTAGTCCGCAGTCAGCAGCGTCTGATAGCCCTCGCCGACCACGAAGCCGCGGCGGATGGCGCGGCCCTCGTCCGTGCGGACGGGGATGTTCTGCAGGTTGGGCTCGGTGGAGGAGAGCCGGCCGGTCGCGGCCACCGTCTGGTTGAAGGTGGTGTGGATGCGGCCGTCCGCGGCGATGGTCTTGATCAGGCCCTCGACCGTCGTGCGCAGCTTGGCCTGCTCACGGTGGCGCAGCATGATCACGGGCAGTTCGTTGTCGGTCTGCGCCGCGAGCCAGGCCAGGGCGTCCGCGTCGGTGGTGAAGCCGGTCTTGGTCTTCTTGGTCTTGGGCAGGCCCAGCTCGTTGAAGAGCACTTCCTGAAGCTGCTTGGGCGAGCCAAGGTTGAACTCGTGCCCCGCGGCGGCGTGCGCCTCGGTGACGGCCTGCTGGACGGCGGCGGCGAACTGCTGCTCGATGCGCTCCAGCCAGCCGCGGTCGGCCGCGATGCCCGAGCGCTCCATACGGGCCAGCAGCACGCTGGTAGGCAGCTCGATGTCGCGCAGCAGGTCGGCGGCGCCGACCTCCTCCAGGCGCGTCTCAAAGGCGGCCCCGAGGTCGAGGACCGTACGGGCCTTGGCCATCAGGGCCTCGGCCTCGGCCTGCTCGTCGGCACCGAAGGCCAGCTGTCCGTCGCCGGCCGCCGCGGGGGCCAGGTCGCGGCCGAGGTACTCCACGGAGAGCGCGTCCAGCGCGAAGGAGCGCCGTCCGGGCTTGACCAGATACGCGGCGAGGGCGGTGTCCATGGTGACGCCGTCGATCTCCCAGCCGTGCTCGGGGAAGATCCGCATCAGGCCCTTGGCGTTGTGCATGACCTTCGGGCGCTCGGGGTCCGCGATCCAGGCGGCGAACGCCCGGTCGTCGGCCTCGTCCAGCTGCGTCGGGTCGAACCAGACGGCGGGCCCCGCGGCGGTGGCCAGGGCGACCTCGGCGACCGAGCCGCTGCCCAGCTTCCAGGAGTCGACCGTGGCGACGCCGAGCAGCTCGCTGCCGTGCTCGGCGAGCCAGGGGGCGAGCTCGCCGGCGCCCGCGACGAGGCCGTCGATCTCCACGCCGGGCACGGGCTCGGTAGTGTCCTGGGCGTCCTCGGCCCCGGGGTCGACGGCCAGCAGGCGGTCGCGCAGGCCCTGGTTACGGATCTCCAGCGCCTCCAGGAACACCGTGAGGGCCTGCCGGTCGTACCCCTCGCGCACCAGCTCGGCGGGGCCGCAGGGCAGCTCGACGTCGCGGACCATCTCGGTCAGCCGGCGGTTGAGCTTCACGGCGTCCAGATGGTCGCGGAAGTTCTGTCCGGCCTTGCCCTTGACCTCCTCGGCCCGCTCGCACAGCTCCTGGAACGAACCGAACTGGTTGATCCACTTCACGGCGGTCTTCTCGCCGACGCCGGGGATGCCGGGGAGGTTGTCCGACGGGTCGCCGCGCAGGGCGGCGAAGTCCGGGTATTGGGCCGGCGTAAGGCCGTACTTCTCGAACACCTTCTCCGGGGTGAAGCGGGTCAGCTCGGAGACGCCCTTGGTGGGATAGAGCACCGTGACGTCGTCGGAGACCAGCTGGAAGGAGTCCCGGTCACCGGTGACGATGGACACCTGGAAGCCCTGCTCGGTGGCCTGCGTGGCCAGCGTGGCGATGATGTCGTCCGCCTCGAAGCCGTCCGTGGCGAACCGCTTCACATGCATGGCGTCCAGCAGCTCGCCGATCAGCTCCACCTGCCCCTTGAACTCGTCCGGGGTCTTGGAGCGATTGGCCTTATAGTCGGGGAACTCCTCCGAGCGCCAGGTCTTGCGCGAGACGTCGAAGGCCACCGCGAAGTGGGTGGGCGCCTCGTCGCGCAGGGTGTTCGCCAGCATCGAGGCGAAGCCGTACACGGCATTCGTCGGTTGCCCCGTGGCGGTGGTGAAATTCTCCGCGGGCAGGGCGAAGAACGCCCGGTACGCCATGGAGTGCCCATCCATCAGGAGCAGCCGGGGACGCCCTCCCTCCGCCGTCTCGCTGCCGGTCGTTTCGCTCTTCTTCGCTGCCTTTGCTGCCACGCCCCCGATCCTGCCACGCCCCACTGACAATCCCTGCCGCGACGGCCGCCCCGGCCGTTCCCGGCAGGTGCCTGTGGACAACGTCGTCACCCTCACCATCACGTCCTGTGGACGACCGGCCGACGGTCGGTGGCGCGTGGCAGGATCGATCACAGGCGGAAGGAACGTACGGAGACTTGTTCCATACACGATCCAGATGCCTGAATGGTGATATACACAACGGCTGCTCGCGCACGGCAGCTCAGCATCATCGGCACCCAGGGAGACCGCCATGGCAGGCAAAGCACCCGAGTCGGACCCGGTACAGGACGCACCCGAGGTCAGCGGCCCGAAGCACTCGGCCGTCGGCCTGCCCGCCATCACCCATGCGCTGCGCGTCTCCCGGCAGCAGATGGGCGTGAAGCGCACGGCCCTGACACTGCTGCGCGTGAACCAGAAGGAAGGCTTCGACTGCCCCGGCTGCGCCTGGCCCGATCCGGACCACCGGCACGCGGCGGAGTTCTGCGAGAACGGCGCCAAGGCCGTCGCCGAGGAAGCCACCCTGCGCCGCGTCACGCCCGACTTCTTCGCCGCCCACTCCGTCGCCGACCTCGCGGGCCGCAGCGGCTACTGGCTCGGCCAGCAGGGCCGCCTCACTCAGCCCATGTACCTCGCCGAGGGCGCGACCCATTACGCCCCCGTGCCCTGGGAGCGCGCCTTCGACATCATCGCCGAGGAGCTGACCAGCCTCTCCTCCCCCGACGAGGCCGTCTTCTACACCTCCGGGCGCACGAGCAATGAGGCCGCGTTCCTGTACCAGCTCTTCGCCCGCGAGTACGGCACGAACAACCTCCCCGACTGCTCGAACATGTGCCACGAGTCCTCCGGCTCGGCCCTCACCGAGACCATCGGCATCGGCAAGGGCAGCGTCTCCCTGGAGGACCTTTACAAGGCCGACCTAATCATCGTCGCCGGTCAGAACCCGGGCACGAACCACCCCCGCCAGCTCAGCGCCCTGGAGAAGGCCAAGGCCAACGGCGCGAAGATCATCTCAGTCAATCCGCTGCCCGAGGCCGGCCTGGAGCGCTTCAAGAACCCGCAGACCCCGCGCGGACTGGCCGGCGGCGGTACCTCCCTCACCGACCTCTTCCTCCAGATCCGGCTCGGCGGCGACCAGGCCCTCTTCCGGGCGCTCAACCACCTCCTCCTGCAGACCGACGGCGCGCTCGACGAGGACTTCATCCGGGAGCACACGCACGGCTTCGAGGAGTTCGCCGCCGCCGCGAGCGACGGTCTGGACTGGGACGAGACCCTGCGGGCCACGGGCCTGACCCGCGCCGAGATCGACGAAGCGCTGCGCATGGTCCTCGCCTCGAAGCGCACGATCGTCTGCTGGGCCATGGGCCTCACCCAGCACAAGCACTCCGTCCCCACCATCCGCGAAGTCGTCAACTTCCTGCTGCTGCGCGGCAACATCGGCCGCCCCGGCGCCGGCGTCTGCCCCGTACGCGGCCACAGCAACGTCCAGGGCGACCGCACGATGGGCATCTTCGAGCGCCCCGCGCCCGCCTTCCTCGACGCCCTGGAGAAGGAGTTCGGCTTCGCGCCGCCCCGCGAGCACGGTTACGACGTCGTACGGGCCATCCGGGCGCTGCGCGACGGGCAGGCCAAGGTGTTCTTCGCCATGGGCGGCAACTTCGTCTCCGCCACCCCCGACACCGAGGTCACCGAAGCCGCCGTGCGCCGGGCGAACCTCACCGTCCACGTCTCCACGAAGCTCAACCGCTCGCACGCCGTCACCGGCGCACGCGCGCTGATCCTGCCCACCCTCGGGCGCACGGAGAAGGACGTCCAGGGCAGCGGCGAGCAGTTCGTCACCGTCGAGGACTCCATGGGCATGGTGCACGCCTCCCGCGGCCGCCTGGAGCCCGCGAGCCCGAACCTGCTGTCCGAGCCGGCCATCGTCTGCCGCCTCGCCCGCCGGGTCCTCGGCGAGGACAGCCGCATACCGTGGGAGGAGTTCGAGAAGGACTACGCCACGATCCGCGACCGCATCGCACGCGTCGTCCCCGGCTTCGAGGACTTCAACGCCCGCGTCGCGAGCCCGGACGGCTTCGCGCTGCCGCACGCTCCGCGCGATGACCGCAGCTTCCCCACCGCCACCGGCAAGGCCAACTTCACCGCGGCCCCGGTGGAGTTCCCCGCCGTCCCCGAAGGCCGGCTGCTCCTTCAGACGCTGCGCTCGCACGACCAGTACAACACCACGATCTACGGCCTGGACGACCGCTACCGCGGCATCAAGAACGGCCGCCGCGTGGTCCTGGTCCACCCCGAGGACGCCCGCGCCCTCGGCCTCGCCGACGGCGCCTACACCGACCTCGTCAGCGAGTGGACCGACGGCAGCGAGCGCCGCGCCCCCGGCTTCCGGGTCGTCCACTACCCGACGGCGCGCGGCTGCGCCGCCGCGTACTACCCGGAGACCAACGTCCTGATCCCTCTCGACCACACCGCTGACACCAGTAACACCCCGGCCTCGAAGTCCGTGGTCGTCAGGCTGGAGCCGACCGGACTCTGACCCACGCCCCACGCCCGGCCGGGCCGGCCCTGCACGGCCCCGCCGGGACACGGTCGGCCCCGCCGGGACACGGTCGGCCCCGCCGGGCCTCCGCCCGCGGCCGGCCGGGCCAGTGATGAGCCGCACAGCCCTCGCGCCCCCGAACTGAGCGCGCGCTCAGTAGCCTGAGGGCGGCACGACGCCCGCCCCGTCCGGCCCACGGTCCGGGCCGGCCCCGTACGCGTACGGCCACACCATCCGGACACCGACGAACAGCGACCACGACGAGCAGCGCAAGCGAACGGAGCCGTACGCCATGGGCGAGCAGACCACGACCGCGTTCCCCCAGGAAGTCCTCGACCGGTGGGCCGGGGAGGGCCTGGACCTGCCCGCCCTGTTCTCCGCCGGTCACCTCGGCACGCGGATGAGCGTCCAGGTCGTGGAGGCCGCCCCGGAGCGGGTCGTCGGCACCATGCCCGTCGAAGGCAACACCCAGCCCTACGGCCTGCTCCACGGCGGCGCCTCCGCCGTCCTCGCCGAGACCCTCGGCTCGGTCGGCGCCATGCTCCACGGCGGCCCCGGCAAGCTCGCCGTCGGCGTCGACCTGAACTGCACCCACCACCGCGGCGTACGCACCGGCCTGGTCACCGGCGTCGCCACCCCCGTGCACCGCGGCCGCTCCACCGCGACGTACGAGATCGCCATCACCGACGAGCAGGGCAAGCGCGTCTGCAGCGCCCGCCTGACCTGCCTGCTGCGCGACGCGGAGCCCCCGGCCCAGAGCAACTGACCTGGCACTTCAGCCCCCAGGCGACCCTGCGGCGGCCCCGACACCCGGAGCGGGGCCGCCGCGCTTTTCCCCCGGCTGCCCGGGCACCGCCCGGGGGGGCGCCCCGAACACCGCCGCCCCGCCGACCAGCCCGTACCGAAGCCGTACTGAAGAGCACCGCGCCCCGCCGCCTTAACGCTCCGTAACACGCGCAATGTGCCTCCGGCGCACGCCTCCCGCTCCGCAACGGTGCCGCTCCCGCACCGCCACCCGCACCGCATTCCGGACGCCCCGAGCGCGTTGTACGGCAAATCCCCTCGTAGAAGTGCAAGTTCCCGCTCCGCCTGGCGCACACGCCCCAGCGGTAAGGACCATCAGTACGAAACGCTCATCGCAGGTCATAACAAGAGCGTCACATCCTCGTCGGCGCCGATGCCCCGGCGAAGCGCACCGCTCTACCATCACCGCCAGTCACCGCGCCGCCGGGCGCGCTGTACCAGCACGGCCTGTACCACCCCTACAGCCCGGCGCGCGAACGGTCGCGCCACAGCGTGACCACGCCAGGGGAAAGGACTGATCGTGCGTCACCGTTCCTTGCTGATTCTCACCACCGCGGTAGCCGCCGGCGCCCTCACGCTCTCCGCGTGCGGCTCCCGCGGCGAAGACAAGAGCGGCGACGGCTCCAAGGCCACCGTCGTCATCGGCCTCGACGCCCCGCTCACCGGCGAACTCTCCGCCCTGGGCCAGGGCATCAAGAACTCCGCCGACCTCGCCGTCAAGAACGCCAACAAACAGAACGAGGTCGACGGCGTCACCTTCGAACTGCGCCCCCTCGACGACAAGGCACTGCCCAACGCCGGCCAGCAGAACGCCACCAAACTCGCCGGCGACAAGGAAGTACTCGGCATCGTCGGCCCGCTGAACTCCGGCGTCGCCCAGTCGATGCAGCAGGTCGCCGAGTCCAACGGCGTCGTCCTCATCTCCCCCGCCAACACCACGCCCGACCTCACCCAGGGCAAGAACTGGAAGAAGAACGACCGCAAACGGCAGTTCAGCACCTACTTCCGCACCGCCACCACCGACGAGGTCCAGGGCGCGTTCGACGGCCAGTACGCCTACGAGAAGATGAAGGCCAAGACCGCCTACGTCATCGACGACCAGAAGACCTACGGCGTCGGCCTCGCCTCCTCCTTCAAGGACCAGTTCACCAAGCTCGGCGGAAAGATCGTCGGCACCGAGCACGTCAGCCCCGACGACCGCGACTTCAAGGCCGTCGTCGCCAAGGCCAAGAGCGCCAACCCCGACCTGGTCTTCTACGGCGGCGAATACCCCGCCTCCGGCCCGCTCAGCCAGCAGCTCAAGGACGGCGGCCTCGACGCCCCCCTCATGGGCGGCGACGGCATGTACAGCGCCGACTACATCGAACTGAACAAGAAGGCACAGGGCGACTACGCCTCCTCCGTCGGCAAGCCCGTCGAGCAGCTGCCCTCCGCCAAGAAGTTCATCGAGGACTACAAGGCCGCCGGCTACAAGGACCGCTACGAGGCATACGGCGGCTCCACCTACGACGCCACCTGGGCCCTCATCCAGGCCGTCAAGGAGGTCGTCGCCGACAACAACGGCAAGCTCCCCGACGACGCCCGCAAGAAGGTCGTCGACGCCATGAACAAGGTCTCCTTCGACGGCGTCACCGGCAAGGTCGCCTTCGACAAGTACGGCGACACCACCAACACCATGATCACGGCCTACCAGGTCGACAACAAACAGTGGAAGGCGCGCTTCAGCGCCGAGTTCAAGAAGTTCGACAAGAGCTGACCCAGAACCAACGCCCGTACACCGGCCGCGCCAGCACCCCACCCCCACCTGGCGCGGCCCGCGGCGCACCGGCACACTCCCCGCCTGCCCGGCACACCGGCACCTTCCACACCCCACGGAGGCCCTGCGGTGAACGAACTGCCGCAACAGCTGGCCAACGGACTCATCCTCGGCGCGATGTACGGACTCATCGCGATCGGCTACACGATGGTCTACGGCATCGTCCAGCTCATCAACTTCGCCCACGGCGAGATCTTCATGGTCGGCGGCTTCGGCGCGCTCACCGTCTACCTCGCCCTCCCGCCCGGCATGTCCCTCATGGCGGCCCTCCCCCTCATGCTCATCGGCGGCATCGCCGTCTCCGTACTCGTCGGTGTGGCCGCCGAACGCTTCGCCTACCGCCCGCTGCGCGGCGCACCCCGCCTCGCCCCCCTCATCACCGCCATCGGCCTGTCCATCGCACTCCAGCAGGCCGTCTGGAAGTGGTACCCCGACGCCAAGAAGGCCCGGGTCTTCCCCCAGTTCAAGGGCGACGCCTTCGACGTCCTGGGCGCCACCGTCCAGCGCGGCGACCTCTTCGTGGTCGTCGCCGCCCCGATCTGCATGATCGCCCTCGGCTTCTTCGTCTCCAAGACCCGCAGCGGCCGCGCCATGCAGGCCACCGCCCAGGACCGCGACACCGCCGCCCTCATGGGCATCGACACCAACCGCATCATCGTCCTCGCCTTCGCCATCGGCGCCGCCTTCGCCGGCGTCGCCGCCGTCGCCTACGGACTGCGCACCGGCGAAGTGCAGTTCCGCATGGGCTTCATCATGGGACTCAAAGCCTTCACCGCCGCTGTACTCGGCGGCATCGGCAACATCTACGGCGCCATGCTCGGCGGCATCGTCCTCGGCATCGCCGAAGCCCTCGCCACCGCCTACGTCGAATTCATCCCCGGCATGACCCAGTTCGGCGGCGGAGCCTGGAAAGACGTCTGGGCGTTCGTCCTCCTCATCCTCGTACTCCTCCTGCGACCACAGGGCCTCCTGGGCGAACGCGTCGCGGATCGGGCGTGATAGCGATGACCACCGCACCCACCACGAGCCCGGCCGCCGCGGACACCCCCGCAACCACTCCCGGCCTCCTCCCCCTCCCGGCACGCGCCGCCCGCATCATCACCGCCGCCGGCGC
>NZ_NHSG01000454.1:0-11046 GCF_020024005.1 Streptomyces purpurogeneiscleroticus | reverse complement strand
TACCGCCCACCCCCGAGCCGTCCCCGGTCCCGCGTCCGCCAGGGCCGAACCCCGACCCGGTACCGGAACCGTCGCCGCAGCCCAGCCCGCTGGGCTGACGGTCCGCACCACCAAGGACACCGCACGACCAGAAGGACATCGCAGAAGGAGAGGTGCTTCCCATGGCCATCGCCACGGTGAATCCGGCCACCGGCGAGACCCTCAAGACGTTCGACGCGCTCAACGAAGGCGAGATCGAGGACCGGCTGGTCCGGGCGGAGCAGGCGTGGCAGGAGTACCGCACCACCGGCTTCGACCGGCGCGCCAACCTGCTGCGCAAGGCGGCGGAGCTGCTGGAGGCCGACGCCGACGACATCGCCCGCACCATGACCACCGAGATGGGCAAGCCGCTGGCGCAGGCCCGTGCGGAGGCCGCCAAATGCGTGAAGACGATGCGGTGGTACGCCGATCACGCCGAGGCGCTGCTCGCCGACGAGCACCCCCGGGCCGCCGACATCAAGGACTCCGGCGCGTCCCGCGCCTATGTGCGCTACCGCCCGCTGGGCCCGGTCCTCGCGGTCATGCCGTGGAACTTCCCGCTGTGGCAGGTGATCCGCTTCGCCGCGCCCGCGCTGATGGCGGGCAACGTCGGCCTGCTCAAGCACTCCTCGAACGTCCCGCAGACGGCCTTGTACATCGAAGACCTCTTCCGCCGCGCGGGCTTCCCCGACGGCGCCTTCCAGACGCTGCTGATCGGGTCCGGCGCGGTCGAGATGGTCCTGCGCGACCCCCGGGTGGCCGCCGCGACGCTGACCGGCAGCGAGCCCGCCGGCCGCTCGGTCGCGTCGATCGCCGGTGACGAGATCAAGAAGACGGTGCTCGAACTGGGCGGCAGCGACCCGTATCTGGTGCTGCCCTCGGCCGACCTGGAGAAGGCGGTGTCCACCGCCGTCACCGCCCGCGTGCAGAACAACGGCCAGTCCTGCATCGCCGCCAAGCGCTTCATCGTCCACACCGACGTCTACGACGAGTTCGCCTCCCGCTTCGCCGAGAAGATGGCCGCGCTCAAGGTCGGCGACCCGATGGCGGACGAGACGCATGTGGGCCCGCTCTCCAGCGAGCAGGGCCGCTCCGACCTGGAGGAGCTGGTCGACGACGCCACGCTGCACGGCGCCACCGTGCTGTGCGGCGGCGGCCGGCCCAAGGGCCTGGACCGCGGCTGGTTCTACGAGCCGACCGTGCTCGCGGACGTCACCAAGGAAATGAAGATCTACTACGAGGAGGCGTTCGGCCCGGTCGCCACCCTCTTCCGTGCCGAAGGGCTGGACGAGGCGATCGAGATCGCCAACGACACGTCCTTCGGCCTCAGTTCGAACGCCTGGACCGAGGACGCGGCCGAACAGGAGCGGCTGGTCCGCGATCTGCGGGCGGGCGGCGTCTTCTTCAACGGGATGACGGCCTCGCACCCCGGTATGCCGTTCGGCGGCACCAAGCGCTCCGGGTACGGCCGGGAGCTGGGCGACCACGGCATCCGCGAGTTCTGCAACATCACCACGGTCTGGTACGGCGCCAAGGGCTGACCGCCCATGACCGACGCCTCACGCGCTCCCGGGCGCGGGCGCGGCGAACTCGCACCACAGCGCCTTGCCCGCGCCCCGGGCCTCCGTGCCCCACCGGTCCGACAGTGCCTCGACGAGCAGCAGGCCGCGCCCCGAGGTGGCGGTCTCGCCGGGGCTGCGCCGCCGCGGCCAGCGGCTGGACCGGTCCTCGACCTCCAGCCGGATCCGCCCCGGCGGGCCGGGCAGCAGCTCCAGCGAGACCAGCGCCCCGCTGTCGGTGTGCCGCAGCGCGTTGGTGATCAGCTCGGTGGCCACCAGCGCGACATCGCCCGCCACCTCCCCGGCCCGCCACTGGTCCAGCATCCGCCGCAGCTCGTTGCGGACCTCGCCCGGGCCCGCCGGATCCGCCTGATGGACGTGCAGCCGCAGGCGCGGCGTCGCCGGGCCGCCCGGCTCGGCCAGCCGGCGCAGCAGCAACAGGGCCATGTCGTCGGGGGAGCCCGGCTGCTCCCACAGCAGCTCCGAGAGGTGATCGGCCAGCGCGTCCAGCTCGCCGGGCCCGTCCTGTACCGCGCTGGTCAGCGCGTTGATCCCGGCGAGGATGTCCAGGCCCGGCTGCTCGACCAGGCCGTCGGTGCACAGCAGCAGCGTGGAGCCCGGCTCCAGGAACAGCTGCGTCTCCGGGTAGTGGTCCTCGCCGAAGACGGTGGCGAGCCCCAGCGGCAGTCCGCCGTGCACGGTCGGCCAGTGCACATGCCGCCCCGCGTCCGAGATCATCGGCTCCAGGTGCCCGGCCCGGGCCACGTGCAGCACCCCCGACGAGAGGTCCGCCTGGATGTACGTACAGGTGGCGAACCGCTCGGTCTCCAGCTCGGACAGGAACCGGGAGGCCCGACTCAGCACCGTCGGCGGCGGATGCCCCTCGCCGGCGTAGGCGCGCAGCGCGATCCGCAGCTGGCCCATCACGGCCGCCGCGTGGGTGTCGTGCCCCTGCACGTCGCCGATCACCACCCCGGTCCGGCCCTGCGGCAGCGGGATCACGTCGTACCAGTCGCCGCCGACGTCCCGGCCGGTGCGCGCCGCCTGGTAGCGGACCGCGACGTCGCCGCCGGTGATGGCGGGGACCCGGCGCGGCAGCATCGATGCCTGCAGCCCGGTCGCGAACTCCCGTTCCTGGTCGAAGAGGGTGGCCCGCTGGAGGGACTGCGCGATGACGCCGGCCAGGGCCAGCGCCAGATTCCGGTCCTCCGCCGTGTGCGTCCTCGGCTCGGTGTCGACCAGCCCGAGCGCGCCGATCACCTTGTCCTGGGCGACCAGCGGCAGGAACGCCGCGCCGCGGACGCCGATGTCCTGGATGTACGGCTCGAGCCGCGGGTAGCGCCGCAGCAGGTCCTCGCGGGAGGTGAGGAAGGCCGGCTCGCGGGTGAGCGCCGCCTCGGAGAGCGGCAGGGTGCGGTCCAGCGGCATGTGCAGCAGCTCGGGCACGTGCAGCGGCTCCGTGGCCGCGATGACGTCGAAGACGCCGTTGTCGACCAGGCCCAGGGCCAGCGCGTCGGCGCCCAGCCGCAGGGGGCCGTCGCGGTCGGTGAGCACATCGGTGACGTCCTGGACCGACAGCGCGCGGGACAGCGCGGTGGTGGTCCACTGCACCAGCGTGGTCTGCCGCTCGCGCTCCTCGTCGGGGATGGCCAGCAGCGCCGAATCGGCCAGCTCGGCGGTGGCCTCGCGGACGATCCCGGCCATCCGGTAGGGGTGGCCCGCCTCGCTGCGCAAAATGCGGCCCTGGAGGTGCGTCCAGCGCGGTGTGCCGTCCCGGCAGCGGATGCGGAAGTAGGCGCCGCAGGACCGGCGGCCCTGCTGGATCGCCTGCACGACGGCGTTATCGAGGCGGTAGCCCTCCTCCTGCGGGACCCGCTCGTGCAGTGCTGGGCGCGTCCCGTCGAACTCCTGCGCATGCAGGTCGAAGACCGCGAGCCCGCCCGCGTCCAGCGCGAAGGCGCCGCTGTCCAGGTTCCAGTCGAAGGAACCCATCCGGTTGAGCGCGAGCAGGTCCGGCAGATCGACCGGCGGTCGCTCCTCCACGCCGTCCCCGCTCTGCTCCATATCAGGATCTTACGGTCATATTGGGTGAGGATGGGTACTGAGGACGACGGGGTGTCCCGGACCGTACGCGGCGCCCTCACCCCGCGCGCACGGGCACCGCCGCCAGCCGCGGACACCAGGACACCAGGACACCAGGGCACCCGAGAGGCGGTGCCCGCACCGACGGATCGAGGAGATCGTGAACAGCACCCTTCCCGTCATCGCCGGCGTCGACGGTTCGGTGAACAGCCTCCGGGCGCTGGACTGGGCGGCCGGCGCGGCCCGGCTCGCCGGTGCCACGCTGCACGCGGTGCACGTCTGGCCGATCACCCCCATGCCGCGCGCGCTCGGCGACGCACAACCGCACCCGGTCCCCGATCCGGGCGACCCGGTGCTGCAGGACGTCCGGAAACACCTCGCCGAGCGGGCCGACGCCCCCGATACGCGGTACCTCTCCGCGCACGGCGCGTCCACCTCGACGCTGATCCGGCTGAGCGCCCAGGCCCGGCTGCTGGTCCTCGGCTCGCGCGGCCGCGGCGGCTTCACCAGCCTGCTGCTCGGCTCGGCGGGCCGGGCCGCCGCCATGCGGGCCGCCTGCCCGGTCGTGGTCGTGCCCGACGAGCGGCGCGCGGAGCCGGGGGCCGGCACACAGGGCCGGCTCGTGCTCGGGCTGCACCCGGAGGAGACCTCCGACGAGACGCTGGACTTCGCCTTCGCCGAGGCCGAGCGCCGCGATGCCGAGCTGCGCGTGGTCACCGCGTACCCGAACCCGTATCCGATGCTCATCGCCCCCGAGAGCCTGCCGCCCGGCAACCCCACGACGGGCGAGCTGGAGGCGCGCGCCGGCGTCCAGCAGGAGGAGCGGCTGCTTCCCTTCGTCGAGCGGCACTACCCGAAGGTGCCCGTCGACCGGGTCCTCGTGCAGGGCGACGTGGCCGGCCGCCTGGTCGCCGCGTCCCGCGCCGCCGACCTGGTCGTGGTCGGCCGGCACCGCCGCCGGCTGCGCGACGGCGGCCTGATGGGCTCGGTCGCCAACGCGGTACTGCTGCACGGCCACTGCCCGACGGCGGTGATCCCCGTACGGTGAGGCCGTACGGGGCGGGGCCGCTCAGCCGCGGACGGCGGCCGGCGCGTTCACCGGCGTACCGGTCCGTGTGCGGTGCGCGAGCTTCGCCGTGCGCGTCGCCACGTCCACCGTGTACGCGTCGATCGTCAGGCCCTTCGGGGACACCTTCAGCACCATGAAGCCGTGGCTCGCGAAGTCCTGCCACGCCGCGGGGACGTCGAAGTGGGCCTTGCCGTCGCCCGTCTTCGAGGCGGCGCCGCAGACGACCTGGCGGGTGCCGCCGGTGCGCGCCGAGGGCTCCAGGACCTGCAGCGTGTGGTCGTGCCCGGACAGGATCAGATCGGCCCGCCCGCACACCACCTCCTCGTACAGCTCCTTGAGGTGCACGCCGCTCGTGTAGTGCCCGAAAGTGAAGCCGTCGTACGAACCGGCGCTGCCGTGCTTGCCGTTGTTCAGATACGGGTGGTGGCCCAGCACGATCTTCCACTGGGCCCGCGACTCCTTCAGCGCGCCGTCCAGCCAGGCGCGCTGCTCGCGCATGTAAGGGCCGTCCCAGTGGAAGTAGGGGTCGGTCTGCACGACGTAGGAGGAGACGGGGGTGGTGTCCAGCGCGAAGAACTCCACGAGCGGAGCGCCGCCCGAGCCGGCGGGCAGCGCCACGCTGTAGTAGCGGCTCGGCATGTACCACCGCTTCGAGGTCGTCGCGTACGCCACCTCCCGGTCCCCGCGCGAGGGGTCGCCGCCGCTGCCCGGTATCACCCCCGAGCAGTCGTGGTTGCCCAGGACCATCAGCCACGGCACGTCGATGCCGGTGTTGGGCTTCTCGAACTTGTCGTGGAATTCGGAGTCGTGCGCCGACTCGGGCCCGTTCTCGTAGATGTTGTCGCCCAGCCCGACGGCCAGTCCGATCTGCTCGCTCGCCATCAGGTCGCGCGCCGCGGCGGCCACCGCGTACTGGCCCTCCTCGCCGGTCCCGGCGTCCCCGGTGACCAGTACGGCGAACTCCCCGTTGCCGTTGGGCGCGCTGGGGAAGGGGTACTTCCCGTCCGCCGCCCGGTCCTGCGCCGCGGCCGGCGCGGCCGCCCCGTACGGCAGCACGGCGAGCGCGGCGCCCGCGACGGCGCCGCCCAGGAGCGTGCGCCGGTTCAGGTTCGGCACGGGAGCGGTGCGCGTGGCGGCGGGGGTGGTCATTGCCCCGCCGGGGACCGTGCCGCTCCGCACCCACTGGTCCTCGGTCATGTCCGCCTGCGGCGGAATCAGCTCACACATGCCAGGAGTTGTCTCATGACCTACTGGTCAGTTGGTGAAGATGTCATGAACGCGACGTAGACGTTCGGGGAGTCATCGCACGAGTTTGCGCAGCGTGCGGCCACAGTGCCGCGCGTATGCCCGCTGGAACACCGGGATCAGCGGCCCGGCCAGCCGCGTGTACCAACTCGCCGCCCTGCTGAAGGCGGTCACGGTGAACCAGACCGAGTCGTCGGGCCGCAGCTCCGCGACGAAGGACTCCTCGCCGCATTCGGGATGCCCCTCCAGCGTCCCGTAACCGAAGCCGATGCGGTCGCTGTCGTACGTGCTCCACACCACCCGGCACGGCGCGGTGATCCGCAGCGGGCCGACGCCGAGGCCGCTCTCGACCGGCACGCCCGGCTCGGCGTGCGCGGCACCGGCCCGGATGCGGATGCCGGCCGCCCGGTGCATCCGGAAGGCTGTGATGGCCTCACCGGCCCGCTCGAAGACGGCCCGGCCGTGCCCGACCGGCACCTCGACGTGCAGATGGTGGTACCCGGCCGGGAGCGGGCCGTGCTGGGTGGCGCCGTGTTCGGGGTAGGTGAGTGCGGCGGTCATGCGCGCTCCTTCGAGCCGGTGGTGCGGTGGACGGAGGCCGGCAGGCGGTGCCAGGCGAGCAGCGCGCAGAGCGCGAAGCCCAGCGCGTTGCCCACGCCGTGGGTCGCGGCCATCCAGGTCAGGGTCGGGTGCGGCAGCCCGCTCGCCTCGCCCAGCGCCCAGCTCAGCGCCAGCAGCATGGTCGCCACGAGGACCGCGGCCGAGACGGCGAGCAGCGCGCGGGCCGTACGGTCGGCCGCCGCGGTCCGCAGGTCGCGCCAGGTGACCAGCGCGACCAGCCACATGCCGCAGGTGAGCACGGCGGCGCCCGCGAACTCCACCCACTCGCCGGTGAAGTACCCGGCCAGTACCAGCAGCGTGCCGGCCGGGACGCTGAGCGCCGCGTACCGCGCGGCGGGCCCGCCGTCCGCCCGGCAGACCAGCCCGGCCACCAGCGCGGCGGCGAACCCCGCGAAGTGGAAGTGCGGCACGGTCAGCGACAGGATGCGCAGGGAGAAGCCGAACAGCTCGGTGCCGTGCCGCTCGGCGACCAGCGCGAGGCCCGCGATCGCCGGGGTGACCAGCGCGGTGAGTACGGCGATCTCGCGCGGCACGAGCGAGCGGGTGCGGAACAGCCGACGGGGCGCGAGCAGGGCGAGGGCGAGGGTGGCCGCGGCGTAACAGGCGGCGAGTGCGGTGGCGGCGGGGCCGCGCGGCAGCCACAGGCTCACCGCGCCGAGCGTAGCGGGCAGCCACCAGATCCGGCGCAGCCGCGCCGCACCGGGCTCACCGACCAGCGCGAGCCCCATCGGTATCACCGCCAGCATTCCCACCATGACGACGATACGGACGATCACGTCCATGCCTGCCCCCTCCGTTTGAACGTGTTCAAGTAACGCTCATGGCAGACCGTACGCCGTGAGTTGAACTCGTTCAAGTGAGGGGTGTCGGTGGCGCGTCCTGCGGGTGTTGGCCGGAAGTGCCCGGCCATACGTGCGGTTCCTGGTGCCCGGTCATGACGGTCGGGCAGATTCAGTGGGCAGCTTGCCGCATCCGGAAAGGCAGACCGTTGGCATCGATGTCCAAGCACCGTGTACGTCTCGCCGTCCTGGCGGTGTCCACCGCCCTGCTCGGCGCCGCCGCGACCGCGTCGGCGCCCGCCCTCACTCCCGAGCCCGCCTCGGCGGCCCGGCCGACGGGTGGCGGTCCGGCGGCGGGCCGGCCCTACATCGAGACCAGCCTCTTCTTCGGCACCGCCCATCCCGACGGCAGCCCGCCCGTCACCGACAAGCAGTTCCGGGGGTTCGTGAACGAGTTCGTCACGCCCCGCTTTCCGGACGGGCTGACCGTCCAGGAGGGGCAGGGCCAGTACCGGGACGCGAACGGGACCATCGAGCGTGAGCGCTCCTACGAGCTGATCCTGTTCTACCCCACGGGTGAGGCGGGCCCCAGCGGTCGCAAGATCGAGGAAATCCGCTCCGCCTACGAGAAGAAGTTCGACCAGGAGTCCGTGGCCCGCGTCGACGACCGGACGACCGTCGACTTCTGACCCCCGCTCCCACGGACCCCGGTACTCAGACCTCCCTCGCGCCGTGCCGTCCCGCGCCCGCCACGAAGCGCGCGGCGCCCTCCGTCGCGTGGGCCAGGGATTCCTGGCCGTGCCGGAGTTCGGCGGCCATCGCGTCCGCCTCCGTCAGTCCGGCCTGCTCGCGTACCGAGGCCCGGTCGCCGCGCAGGCACTCCTGCGGGAAGCGGGCGAGCTCCGCCGCCAGTGCTTCGGCCTCCGCCCGAGCCCGCCCCTTCGGCACCACCCGGTTGGCGAGCCCCATCTCCAGCGCCTCGGCGGCCGGCACCGGGCGCCCGGTGAGGATCAGGTCCATCGCGCGGCTCTCGCCGATCAGCCGCGGCAGCCGGACCGTGCCGCCGTCGATCAGCGGCACGCCCCAGCGGCGGCAGAACACCCCGAAGACCGCGTTCTCCTCGGCCACCCGCAGATCGCACCAGAGCGCCAGCTCCAGGCCGCCCGCCACCGCGTAACCGCTGACCGCCGCGATCACCGGCTTGGACAGCCGCATCCGGGTCGGGCCCATCGGCCCGTCGCCGTCCGGCGCCACGCGGTTGCCGCTCTCGGTGCCGATCGCCTTGAGATCGGCACCCGCGCAGAACGTGCCGCCCTCACCCCACAGCACCGCCACCGACGCCGCCTCGTCGCTCTCGAACTCCCGGAAGGTGTCCGCGAGCTGACGTGCCGTCACCCCGTCCACGGCGTTACGGGCCGCCGGCCGGGACAGTACGACCGTGGTCACCGGGCCCTGCCGCTCGACCCGTACGGGGCTCAACCCGCCACCCCCGTGGGCGACTTGACGCGCGCCCTGGCCAGCACGGCGCCCAGGTCCGCGCCCGCCGGCAGGGTGCCGAAGGCGTGGCCCCACTCGCCGCCCAGCCGCGAGGCGCAGAAGGCGTCCGCGACCGCCGGGTCGCTGTGCCGGACCAGCAGCGCACCCTGGAGGACCAGCGTCAGCCGCTCCGCGAGCGTACGGGCCAGCAGCTGGGCCCGCTCCGGATCGGCCAGCTCCGGCAGCATCGCCTTGAGCCGCGCCACCGCGGCGTCCAGCCGTGGGTCCGCGCCCGCCGCGGCCTCCACCTCCGCGAAGTACGCCTCCAGCCCGGCCGGTTCCTTGGCCAGCGCGCGCAGCACGTCCAGCGCCGCGACATTGCCCGAGCCCTCCCAGATGGAGAGCAGCGGGGCCTCCCGGTACAGCCGGGGCATTCCCGACTCCTCGACGTAGCCGTTGCCGCCCAGGCACTCCAGGGCCTCCGCCGCGTGCGTCGCGCCGCGCTTGCACACCCAGTACTTGCCCGCCGCCAGCGCGAGGCGGCGCAGCGCGCCCTCGGCGGCGTCGCCCGCCTGCGCCCGGTCCACCGCGGCCGCCAGCCGCAGCCCCAGCGTCGTCGCCGCCTCCGACTCGATCGCGAGGTCCGCGAGCACCGACCGCATCAGCGGCTGGTCGGCCAGCTCCCGGCCGAAGGCGCGCCGGTGCGCGGTGTGGTGCAGCGCCTGCCGCAGCCCGGCGCGCATCCCGGCGGCCGAGCCGAGCACACAGTCCAGCCGGGTCATGTTGACCATCTCCACGATGGTCCGCACCCCGCGCCCCGGCTCGCCCACCGGCCAGGCCACCGCCTCGTCGTACTCGACCTCGGAGGAGGCGTTGGAGCGGTTGCCGAGCTTGTCCTTCAGCCGCATCAGGTGGAAGCGGTTGCGGGTGCCGTCCGGCAGCACACGGGGGAGGAGGAAGCAGGTCAGCCCCTCCTCCGTCTGCGCCAGCGTCAGGAACACATCGCTCATCGGCGCGGAGGTGAACCACTTGTGGCCGGTGATGCGGTACGTCCCGTCGGCGTCGCCCGTCGGCACCGCGCGCGTCGTATTGGCCCGTACGTCCGAGCCGCCCTGCTTCTCCGTCATCGACATACCGGCGATCAGCCCGGCCTTGGCCAGCGGCGGCCGCAGCCCGAAGTCGTACGTACGGGCCGCGAGCAGCGGCTCGTACTCCGCGGCCAGCGCGGGCGAGGCCCGCAGTGCCGGGACCGCCGCGTACGTCATCGAGATCGGGCAGCCGTGCCCCGGTTCGGCCTGCGACCACACGTAGAACTTCGCGGCCCGCACGAGATGGCCGCCGGGGCGGTTCTCGGCCCACGGCGCGGCGTGCAGGCCCTGCTCCACCGCCACGGTCATCAGCTCGTGCCACGCCGGGTGGAACTCCACCTCGTCCACCCGGTGGCCGTACCGGTCGTGGGTGTGCAGCTTCGGCGGCTGCTCCTCCGCCATCCGCGCCAGCTCCTGCACCTCCGCCGAGCCGGCCAGCGCGCCCAGGACCTGCACCTCGCGCTCACCCCACTCGGCACCCTCCCGGCGCAGCGCCGCCAGCAGGGTCGGGTCGTCCGCCGCGCTGAACCCGGTGAGCGGCGGCGCCTGATTCAGGACTTCATGGGTGACCGTCATAGGGCCGACATTACAGTTTTCGTGTATGTGAAGGAAGACTGTAATGATGCCTGCCATGGATCCACGTCTCGGCCTGCGGCCGCTCACCGCGCGCTCCGTCGTGCTCAGCACGCTCCTCGGGCACCACCCGCCCCGGCTGCCCGCGCGCGCACTGGTCAGGGTCGGCGAGCTCTTCGGGATCGCCGAGGGCACCGTCCGCGTCGCCCTCTCGCGCATGGTCGCGGCCGGTGACCTGCGGCAGAGCGACGGCTCGTACGGGCTGACCGCGCGGCTCATGGAGCGCCAGGCCCGGCAGGACGAGAGCCGCGCGCCGCGCACCGTGCCCTGGGCGGGCGGCTGGGAGATCGCGCTGGTCGCGGGCGCGGAGCCGCGTACCGCAGCGGACCGCGCCGCGCTGCGGCAGGCCATGACGGCGCTCCGGCTCGGCGAGCTGCGCGAGGGCAGCTGGCTGCGGCCCGCCAACCTCGACCGGCCGCGGCCCGCCGCCGCCGTCGGGCGTGCCGGTCAGCCAGGTGCACTGCTCGACGGCCGCG
>NZ_NHSG01000453.1:0-11186 GCF_020024005.1 Streptomyces purpurogeneiscleroticus | reverse complement strand
TCCTCGCGCCGCTTCCCCGACCCCGTACATCTGCGGATCGCTGACGTGCCCGAATTCGGGCAGCTCTCCGGCGCGGCCCGGCAGCGGGCCGACGAGCTGGCCGGGATGGCCGCCACGCTGCGGGACGCCGTCCTGAAGAACGGCGCGCTGATCGACCGGGACGCGGTCTGGGAGCTGAAGAAGGAAGCGCTGGAGCTGCTGCGGACCGTGCCGCTGAGCACGTCCCGGCAAGCCGCGTACGAGGCGTTCCGCGCCGTCCAGGGCCGCGACCTGGAGGACCACGCCACCTGGTACGCACTGGCCGAGGAGCACGGCCCGGACTGGCGCAAGTGGCCCGACGGGCTGCGCGACCCGCGTTCGGCCCGCACGGAGCGGATGCGGCGTGCCCTGGCCGACCGCGTCGACTTCCACCGCAGGGCCGCCTGGCTCACCGACGAGCAGCTCGGCGCCGCGCAGCGCACCGCACGCGAGGCGGGCATGAGCGTCGGGCTGGTCCACGACCTGGCCGTCGGGGTCCATCCGACCGGGGCCGACACCTGGGCCCGGCAGGACGCCTTCGCGGCCGGCATGTCCGTCGGCGCGCCGCCGGACGCCTTCAACTCGCGCGGCCAGGACTGGGGGCTGCCGCCGTGGCGTCCCGACACGCTCGCGCGGACCGGGTACGCGCCCTTCCGCGCGCTGCTGCGCGGCCTGCTGCGGCACGCGGGCGCGCTCCGTATCGATCATGTGATGGGCCTGTTCCGGCTGTGGTGGATCCCGGAGGGCCGGCCGCCCACGGAGGGCGCTTACGTCCGGTACGACGCCGAAGCGATGCTCTCCGTCCTGGCGCTGGAGGCGGCGCGGGCCGGCACCACGGTCATCGGCGAGGACCTGGGGACGGTCGAGAACGGGGTGCGCGAGGCGCTGGAGGGGCGCGGCGTCCTCGGTACGTCCGTCCTGTGGTTCGAGCGCGACTGGACCGCCGAGGGGCAGCCGCCGCTGCCGCCGCAGGACTGGCGCGCGGACTGCCTGGCGACCGTCACCACGCACGACCTGCCCAGCACGGCCGGGCGGCTGACCGGCGAGCACACCGAGCTGCGGCACCGCATCGGCCTGCTGGACGGCTCGCTGGAGGAGGCGCGGGCCGCCGAGGCCGCCGAGGTCGCCACCTGGCTGGAGTGGCTGGTCGGGCTGGGGCTGCTGCCCGAGGGCGCGGCCACCGGGGACGCCGTGGCCGACGAGGAGACGGCGGTCGCGGCGCTGCACCGCTTCCTGCTGCGGTCCCCGGCCCGGATGGTCGGCGTGTGGCTGCCGGACGCGGTGGGCGACCGGCGGCCGCAGAACCTCCCCGGTACGTCGGTCGAGTACCCGAACTGGCGGCTGCCGGTCGCGGCGCCGGACGGGCGGCCGGTGACGCTGGAGGAGATCATGGAGTCGCCGCGGCTGCGGGCGCTGATGCGCGAGTTCGAGGCCGTACCGGACGGATCAGGGGCCGTACCGGACGGAGAGGTCGGCGGCGAGGTCAGCCGTTAGGGCACCCCGAGCGCGCGGGTCGTTCAGGCGTCCGATACGTTGAGGTACGTGAGCAACAAGGTCAAGAACCACGCCCTGCGCGCCGGAACGATCACCGCCGGTACCGCGCTGATGCTGCTGATGTCGTCCCCTGCTTTCGCGCTCACCCGCGACGACGGTGACGACCCGGGTCCGGGCCTGAGCGTCGTCGAGACGCTGGGTCTCTACGTCGCGCTGCCCATCGTCCTCTTCCTGGTCATCGCCGGCCTGGTCATGGCGGGCGACAAGTCCCGCAAGGCCGAGAAGAGCTGACCCCCGGCCTTCCGGGCTCACCACCACAGACTGCAAGGCGCCGAACGGTTCGCAGGAACCGTTCGGCGCCTTTTGTCGTGCCGACAGGGTCCATTTTCCGACGATTCGCCCTGTTGCTCTGGCGATGCGTCTTGACGTGGAACTAACCTACGATGCCGTAACCTACGGTCCCGTAAGGTTTTCTCCACGTCCCCAGGAGACCCCCGTATGACCATCGCCCCCGCCCACCATGACGGAGAGCGCGGCCAGACCGCCTGGAGTGACGCTCAGCTCCTTTATGCGCTCGAAGAGGTCGTCGAGAAGGAACTCAACCGCCACCTGGCGATAGCCAAGGAGTGGATGCCGCACGAGTACGTGCCCTGGAGCGACGGGCGGAACTTCGACGGCGTGATGGGCGGTGAGCCCTGGGCGCCCGAGCAGTCCAAGGTCACCGACATCGGCCGCACCGCCCTGGTCGTGAACCTGCTCACCGAGGACAACCTCCCCAGCTACCACCACGAGATCGCGACCCTCTTCGGACGGGACGGCGCGTGGGGCACCTGGGTGCACCGCTGGACGGCCGAGGAGGGCCGGCACGGCATCGTCATGCGGGACTACCTGATGACCAGCCGCGCCGTCGACCCGGTCCAGCTGGAACGCTTCCGCATGGCGCACATGGAGGAGGGCTTCGAGTCCGACAACAACCACAGCATGCTGCACTCCGTGGCATACGTGGCCTTCCAGGAGCTGGCGACCCGCATCTCACACCGGAACACCGGACGGCACTCCGGCGACCCGGTCTGCGACCGGATGCTCGCCCGCATCGCCACGGACGAGAACCTCCACATGCTCTTCTACCGCAACCTCCTCGGGGCGGCCTTCGAGCTGGCGCCCGACCAGACCATGTGCGCCGTGCGCGACGTGGTCGTGAACTTCCGGATGCCCGGACACGGGATGCCCGGCTTCGAGCGGGCCGCGGCGCGCATGGCGATCGGCGGGATCTACAACCTGCGGATCCACCACGACGACGTGATCCAGCCGGTGCTGCGCTTCCTGAAGGTCCTGGAGATCGGCGGCCTGGGCCCCGAGGGCCTGAAGGCGCAGGAGGAGCTGGGGCTCTACCTGGGCGGCCTGGACGACCAGGCGCGCAAGTTCGACGAGCGGCTCGCGGCCCGCGAGGCCCGCAAGGCGGCCCGCCAGGGCTGACGCCTCCTCCTTTCGGGCTTACTTTCAGTTTGCCTGAAAGGAATCGTCAGAAACATTCGATGGACCTGATGGATTCCGGGCTGTCACGGTAGGTGCGATCCGCACCGACCGAAGGGAAGCCGTGACAGCCCTGGAGAACGAAGCAGCCGTACGGACCGGGAGCGAAGCCCGGTCCGTACGCCCCGCCGCCCGGCGCGCCGCGCTCACCGGCCTCGCGCTCGCGCTGACCGCCACCGTCTTGTGGTCCGGCAGCTTCGTCGCGACCCGGGCGCTGCACGACGACGTGCCGCCCGTACAGGCCGTGTTCTGGCGGTGGGTGATCGCGCTGCTCGTTGTGGCGCCGATGACGCTCCCGCAGGTCTGGCGGCAACGCGCGCTCATCCGCCGCCACTTCCGCTTCCTCCTCCTGGCCTCGCTGCTCGGGGTCTCCCTCTACAACACCCTGGTCCACCAGGCGGGGCTGACCACCACGGCCGGCACCATGGGCATGATCATGGCCGCGTCGCCCACGCTGATGGCGCTGTTCGGGCGCTTCGGGCGCGGCGGCGAGCGGATCGGCCCCCGGCGCGCCGCCAGCATGCTGGTCGCGACCGCCGGCGTCCTCACCCTGCTCGGCAAGGGCGACCCGACGGCCCTGTTCCGGCTGGACCTGGCCGGTGGCGGGCTGTGGATGCTGGCCGCCATGGCCTGCTTCTCCGGGTACAGCGCACTGGTGCGCCACAAGCCCGCGGAGCTCGCCGGCCCGGTCTTCCTCTGCGTGACCTTCCTCATCGGCACGGTGCTGCTGGCGCCCGCCTACGCCGTCAGCCTCACCGTGCAGGGCGGCTTCGCGCTCGGCGTCGACACGGTCGGCCCGCTCCTCTACGTCGGGATCTTCTCCTCCGCGGTCGCCTTCTTCACCTGGAACAAGGCCATCGCGCTGGTCGGCGCGGCCCGCGCGGGCGCCGTCTACTACCTCCAGCCGGTCTGCGTCGCCCTGCTCTCCCTCGTGCTGCTCGACGAACACACGGGCCCGGTGCAGATCCTGTGCATGGTGCTGATCCTGGGCGGCGTGGTGCTCGCCGCCGGTGTACCGCGAAGAGCTGGCCGGTGACCGCATACGCTGCCCGCATGGCCGACTGGGACATCAAGAAGCTGCGTATCCTGCGCACACTCGGCGAGCTGGGCACGGTGACCGCGACCGCCGAGGCGCTGCACATGACGCCCTCGGCGGTCTCGCAGCAGCTGACCGGGCTCGCCAAGCAGCTCGGGGTGACTCTCCTGCAGGCGCACGGCCGGCGAGTACGCCTCACCGACGCGGCCCACCTCGTCCTCCGGCACGCCGACGCGGTCTTCGCGCAGCTGGAGCGGGCGGACGCCGAACTGCTCGGGTACTTGCAGGGCGAGGCCGGCGAGGTGCAGGTCGGCGCGTTCTCCACGGCGATCCCGGCGCTGGTGGTGCCGGCCGTCGAGCAGCTGCGGCGCACCCATCCGGGCCTGGTCGTACGGGTACGGGAGGCCGAGGCGGCCGAGGCGTACGAGCTGCTCTCGGAGGGCAGCGTGGACCTCGCGCTCTCCCTCGCGGCGCACGCACCCACCCCGCGCGACCCCAAGTTCGCCCGGCTGTCGCTGCTCGCCGACCCGCTGGACGTGGCGCTGCCGGCCGGGCACCCGCTGGCCGCCGAGCCGGGGCTGCGGCTGGCCGATCTCGCGGGCGAGCCGTGGATCTTCGGGCGCAGCGGACCGTGGTCCCAGATCACCACCAATGCCTGCGAGAGCGCCGGGTTCGTACCGGAGCAGGCGCACGCGGCGGCCGACTGGGCGGCGATCCTGGCGATGGTCGCCGCGGGCATGGGCGTGGCGCTCGTCCCGCGCATGGCGATGCGGCCGGAGCGCGGCGGCGCCGGGGTGGCGGTCCGGGTGCTCCACGCCGACCAGCCGCGCCGTCATGTCATCGCGGCGGTGCGCCGGGGGGCCGAGGACGCGCCGGGGATGGCGAAGGTGCTGGCCGCGCTGCGGCACGTGGCGGCGGGACTGTCCGACCAGTAGCCGGTCGCCGACCCGTCCCCCGATCCTTCAGCTCGCCTTAAAGGCCACTCCAGAAACTTTCGATAGACCTGCCCGAACACCTCTGCGAAGGTCAGTAATGAGCGCTTCCGGGCGCTCCCACCACCGGACGACGAAGGGCAGAGATGACCACCACCCCGGCCGCCTCCTCCACTGATCCGCACGCCAACGACGCCGCCCCGTACGGCGGTGGCGACCCCTACGCCGACTACCGCGACGGGGACTACGCCTTCACCTCGCTCGTCGACCTCGCCGACCGCCGCTTCGGTGCCGGTGTCATCGCCGCGAACGACGAGTTCTTCGCCGAGCGCGAGAACCTGCTGAAGCGCGAGCGCGCCGTGTTCGACCCGGAGCACTTCGGGCACAAGGGCAAGATCATGGACGGCTGGGAGACCCGGCGCCGCCGCGGCGCCGACGGTGACCACCCCTTCCCGACCGACGACGAGCACGACTGGGCGCTGATCCGCCTCGCCGTCCCCGGCGTGATCCGCGGCGTCATCGTCGACACTGCCCACTTCCGCGGCAACTACCCGCAGCAGGTCACCGTCGAGGCCACCTCCGTACCGGGCAGCCCGAGCCCGGAGGAGCTGCTCGCCGACGACGTGAAGTGGGAGGAGATCGTCCCCCGCACGCCGGTGCGCGGCCACGCCGCCAACGGCTTCGAGGTCACCGCCGAGCGCCGCTTCACCCACCTCCGCCTCAAGCAGCACCCCGACGGCGGCATAGCCCGCCTCCGCGTGCACGGCGAGGTCGTGGCCGACCCGGCGTGGCTGGACGTCCTGGGCACCATCGACCTGGCGTCCGTACTGAACGGCGGCGCGGTCGAGGACGCCTCGGACCGCTTCTACTCCTCGCCGACCCAGATCATTCAGCCCGACCTGTCCCGCAAGATGGACGACGGCTGGGAGAACCGCCGCCGCCGCGTCAAGGGCACCAACGACTGGGTCCGCTTCCGCCTCGCCGCGCAGGGCGAGATCCGCGCGATCGAGATCGACACGGCGTACCTCAAGGGCAACTCCGCGGGCTGGGCGGCGCTGTACGGCTGCGACGGCACCCCCGAGGACGAGTCCTCGTGGTTCGAGATCCTGCCGAAGGCGAAGCTGCAGCCGGACACGCCGCACCGGTTCGCGCTGCCGCGCGCAGTGACCGCCACGCACGTCCGGCTGGATGTCTTTCCGGACGGCGGCCTCGCCCGTATGCGTGTGCACGGTGAGCTGACCGAAGCCGGCCGCGCCGAACTGCGCCGCCGCTTCGATGAGGTGAACGGCTGACGTCGTTCCGCACGACTCGTCCGGCGGACGGCCGCGCACGATCGCGCCGACGCCGGACGGCACCACGAAGGAGGGGGTGCCCCTCCGCGCGCGACCGTCCCGCCGCGTGGGTTGCCCGCGCAGTTCCCCGCGCCCCTTAAGGGGCGCGGGGAACTGCGCGCTCAGCCACAGCGCAGGGGGAGCCGAGCGCGGAGGGGCGGGGCACCCGCGTACGTCGGCTCAGGCCGCGGCAGCGGCATCGGCTGCCTGGGCCTTCAGGGCCCGTTCCACCCCCGCCCGGTTCTCCGTCACCAGGCGGCGCAGTGCCGCGCTCGGCTCCGCCGAGGCGAGCCAGGCGTCCGTCGCGTCCAGCGTCTCCTGCGAGACCTGGAGCGAGGGGTAGAGCCCGACGGCGATCTGCTGCGCCATCTCGTGGCTGCGCGCCTCCCACACGCTCTTCAGCGCGTCGAAGTACTTCCCGGTGTACGGGGCCAGCAGCTCGCGCTGGTCGGTCTGGACGAAGCCGCCGATGACGGCCTCCTGCACGGCGTTCGGGAGCTTGTCGGTCTCGACCACCGACGCCCACGCCTCGGCCTTGGCCTCGGCCGTCGGGCGGGCCGCGCGGGCGGTCGCGGCGTACCGCTCGCCCGCCGAGGTCCGGTCCCGCTCCAGCTCGGCCGTGATGGCCTTCTCGTCGGCGCGGCCGGTGGCGGCCAGCCGCTGCAGCAGCGCCCAGCGCAGCTCCGTGTCGACGGCGAGGCCGGTGATCTCCTCCGTGCCGTCGAGGAGGTTCTGCAGGAGGTCCAGCTGCGCGGTCGTACGGGCCGTCGCGGCGAACGCGCGGGCCCACGCCAGCTGGTGGTCGCTGCCGGACTCGGCGGCGCGCAGCTGCTTGAGGCAGGCGTCGGTCCACTTGGCGAGGCCGGTCTCGCGCCACTCCGGCGCGGCGTACAGCTCCAGCGCCAGCTTCACCTGGCGGTGCAGCGACTGCACCACGCCGATGTCGGACTCCTTGCCGATGCCGGACAGCACCAGCTCCAGGTAGTCGCGGGTGGCCAGCTCGCCGTCCCGGGTCATGTCCCAGGCCGAGGCCCAGCACAGCGCGCGCGGCAGCGACTCGGAGAAGTCGCCGAGGTGCGCGGTGACGGTCTTCAGGGACTCCTCGTCGAGGCGGACCTTGGCGTACGAGAGGTCGTCCTCGTTGAGCAGGATGACGGCCGGGCGCGGGGTGTTCGCCGGGAACGGCACCTCGGTGCGCTCGCCGTCCACGTCCAGCTCGATCCGGTCCGAGCGGACCAGCTTGCCGTCCTTCAGGTCGTAGCAGCCGACCGCGATGCGGTGCGGGCGCAGCACCGGCTGGCCCGTCGCGCCCTCGGGGAGCGCGGGGGCCTCCTGGCGGATGACGAGGGAGGTGACGTTGCCGGCCGCGTCCGTCTCGACCTCGGGGCGGAGGATGTTGATGCCGGCCGTCTGCAGCCACTTCTTCGACCAGGTCTTCAGGTCCCGGCCCGAGGTCTCCTCCAGCGCGCCGAGCAGGTCGGAGAGCCGGGTGTTCCCGTACGCGTGCGCCTTGAAGTACTGCTGCACGCCGCGGAAGAACTCGTCCATCCCGACATAGGCCACGAGCTGCTTGAGCACGCTCGCGCCCTTGGCGTACGTAATGCCGTCGAAATTGACCAGCACATCATCCAGATCGCGGATCTCCGCCATGATCGGGTGCGTGCTGGGAAGCTGGTCCTGCCGGTACGCCCACGTCTTCATGGAATTCGCGAAAGTGGTCCAGGAATGCGGCCACTTGCTCCCCGGCGCGTATGCCTGGCAGGCAATGGAGGTGTACGTCGCGAACGACTCGTTCAGCCACAGGTCGTTCCACCACTCCATGGTGACCAGATCGCCGAACCACATGTGCGCGAGCTCGTGGAGAATGGTCTCCGCGCGCACCTCGTACGCCGCGTCCGTCACCTTCGACCGGAACACGTACTGGTCGCGAATGGTGACCGCGCCCGCGTTCTCCATCGCGCCCGCGTTGAACTCCGGCACGAAGAGCTGGTCGTACTTCGCGAACGGGTACTCGTAGTCGAACTTCTCCTGGAACCAGTCGAATCCCTGCCGGGTGACCGCGAAAATCTCCTCCGCGTCCAGGAATTCGGCGAGCGAGGGCCGGCAGTAAATGCCCAGCGGCACCCGCCGCCCGTCCTTCTCGTAACTGCTGTGCACGGCGTGGTACGGGCCGACGATCAGCGCGGTGATGTAGCTGGAGATCCGCGGCGTCGGCTCGAAGGACCACACATTGTCCTTGGGCTCCGGCGTCGGGGAATTGGACACCACGGTCCAGCCCTCGGGCGCCTTCACCGTGAACTGGAACGTGCCCTTGAGGTCCGGCTGCTCGAAGGAGGCGAATACCCGCCGGGCGTCCGGCACCTCGAACTGCGTGTACAGATAAGCCTGCTGGTCCACCGGGTCGACGAAGCGGTGCAGCCCCTCACCCGTATTGGTGTAGGCGCAATCCGCCACGACCTTCAGCTCATTGCGTCCGGACCGCAGTCCCGTCAGCGCGATCCGCGAGTCCTGGAACACCGTGGCGGCGTCCAGCTGCGCGCCGTTGAGTACCACTTCGTGCACGGCCGGCGCCACCAGATCGATGAACGAATCCGCACCGCCCTCGGCCACGTCGAAACGCACCGTGGTCACGGACCGGAATACGCCCCCCTCCTGCGCGCCGCTCAGATCCAGATCGATCTCGTACGCGTCGACGGTCAGCAGGCGCGCCCGCTCCTGCGCCTCTTCGCGGGTCAGATTCGTGCCAGGCACGCGGTCATCTCCTCCGGTATGCGTTGCATGCGACGTTCCCGCCATCCTTCCACGCCGGGCCCCCTGGACGGCGAGTGGTATTCCAGGTAGTAAGGATCTTCCTACCTGGGTAGCATTGATGGCATGAAGATCAGTGTGAGCCTTCCACAGGAGGACGTGGCCTTCGTCGACGAGTACGCCACGAGAACGGAAGCCGAGTCGCGGTCCGCCGTGATACACGCCGCCATCGAGATGCTGCGCGCCGCCGAGCTGGAGGCGGAGTACACGGAAGCCTTCGAGGAATGGGACGCGAGCGAGGACGCTGCGCTCTGGGACCAGGCGGCCGCCGACGGGCTGGCCGATGCGCCGCGGTGACATCTATCTGATCGACTTCGAGCCGGTCAGGGGCAGCGAGGCGAACAAGGCGCGCCCGGCCGTCATCGTGTCCAACGACGCGGCGAACTCGTCTGTGGAGCGGCACGGCCGAGGCGTGATCACAGTGGTCCCCCTGACGTCGAACACCGCTCGGGTGCTCGCGTTCCAGGTGCTGCTGCCGGCTGGTGACTGCGGCCTCGCCAAGGACTCCAAGGCCCAGTGCGAGCAGGTCCGTGCGGTCGCGCCGGAGCGTATGAGGCAGCGCGTCGGAGCGGTGCCGAGGGCGCGGATGGCCAAGATCGACGCGGCGCTGCGGCGGCACCTGGCGCTCTGACGGAACGTTGAAACGGCGGGGCCCGTACGGAGGTGATCCGTACGGGCCCCGCGGTCGTACCGGGCGGGCGTCAGCCCTTGAGCTCGGCGGCGACCAGTTCCGCGATCTGGACGGCGTTGAGCGCCGCGCCCTTGCGGAGGTTGTCGTTGGAGAGGAAGAGCGCCAGGCCGTGCTCGACCGTCTCGTCCTTGCGGATGCGGCCGACGTAGGACGGGTCCTGGCCGGCGGCCTCCAGCGGGGTGGGCACGTCGGAGAGGGCCACGCCGGGCGCGCCCGCCAGCAGCTCGGTCGCCCGCTCGGGGCTGATCGGGCGCTCGAAGCGCGCGTTGACCTGGAGGGAGTGGCCGGAGAAGACCGGGACGCGCACGCAGGTGCCGGAGACCTTCAGCTCGGGGATCTCCAGGATCTTGCGGCTCTCGTTGCGGAGCTTCTGCTCCTCGTCGGTCTCGTTGAGGCCGTCGTCCACGATCGAGCCCGCCATCGGGAGCACGTTGAAGGCGATGGGGCGGACGTACTTGTTCGGCTCGGGGAAGTCGATCGACGAGCCGTCGTGCGCCAGCTTGGTCGCGTCCTGGTCGATGGCCTTGCGAGCCTGCTCGTCCAGCTCCTCGACGCCGGCCAGGCCGGAGCCGGAGACCGCCTGGTAGGTGGCGACGACGAGGGCGGTGAGGCCGGCCTCGTCGTGCAGCGGGCGCAGCACCGGCATCGCGGCCATCGTCGTGCAGTTCGGGTTGGCGATGATGCCCTTGGGGCGGTCCGCCACCGCGTGCGGGTTCACCTCGGAGACCACAAGGGGGACCTCGGGGTCACGGCGGAAGGCGGAGGAGTTGTCGATCACGACCGGACCGGCCGCCGCGACCTTGGGCGCCAGCTCCTTGGCGGTCGCGCCGCCCGCGGAGAAGAGGACGATGTCCAGGCCCGAGTAGTCGGCCGTCGCCGCGTCCTCGACCGTGATCTCGGTGTCCTGCCACGGGAGCGTACGACCGGCGGACCGCGCCGAGGCGAACAGCCGCAGCTGCTCCACGGGGAAGTTCCGCTCGGCGAGAATCCCTCGCATCACACCGCCGACCTGGCCGGTGGCTCCGACGATTCCGATCCTCATGGCACTCCTTCTAGGGAACTGGCGACGATTTCCAACGGGAAACCCTGCTCAGAAGTCCCTCCATCATGCGTGTGACACCCGTCGCCTTGTCCAATCCGTTTCAGGGAGTGAGCGCGGGGCAAGGAGTGTGCCTCTGGGGCAAAGGACTTCTGAGCAGCTACTTCTCTCCCATAATCTCGCAGACGAAGAAGTGTGCGAAGACAGGCGAAGGTCACAACGAGGTGCCGGCGCGAAAGACGCACGTACCGGTACTGAACGGGGCGCAGCCCGCCCCCGGAAAGGCTCCCGTGACCGCCCCTGC
>NZ_NHSG01000452.1:0-11145 GCF_020024005.1 Streptomyces purpurogeneiscleroticus | reverse complement strand
CGTCGCCGGACCGGCGCGAACGGCGCCGCCCCCGCCCACAACCTTCCGCGGCGTGGTGCGGTCCGTCGCGCCCAGGCGATCACCACGTACGGCGTCGGGTCTCTCATCGCCGTCGACCACGAGTCCTTCATCGTCTCGGGACTCGACGAGGCCGAGCAGAGCTGGAGTCGTGATGAGTCCCCGCGGATCTACGAACGGCGCCTGGCCCGAGTGCTCGACGTCGATTACTTCCGGTTGCCGCCCGCCTCCGACGACACCAGCAAGGACGGTCTCCGGGTCCGACGATTCCCCTTGATGCATTCCTGCCCCGAGTGCAACGACCTGCAACGGCACCGCGACTTCAACCCGCCTGCCGGGCGAAGCGTCTGCGGCACGTGCGAGGTGGACCTGGTCCCCTCCCGTTTCGTCGTCGCTTGCGAAGCCGGACACCTTGGGGAATTCCCATACTGGCAGTGGGTGCATCGGTCCACGGACCGTGGTGCCACGACGGCGGGACAGTGCGGAGGGAGGCTCAAGATGCGCACGACCGGGCGTACTTCCTCACTGCGCTCCATCCTCGTCTCCTGTACCTGTGGGCAGACGCCCGAGGTCTCGATGGAGGGCTCCTTCCGCAGGAGCGCGCTCAAGGACCTGGGTCTCAAGTGCCGAGGCCCCCGCCCGTGGCTCGGTGCGTCCGCCCCCGCTCAGGAGTGCGGCCTCCCCCTGCGTACGCTGCAGCGCGGTTCGTCGGCGGTGTGGCAGCCGGTGCTGAAGTCGGCGCTCTCCATTCCGCCGTGGAGTGACGGCCGCGCGGACCCGCTTGCCGAACACTGGGAGGCGCTCCGCGAGTACGAGACGCGCGAACATGTCGAGATCTATCTCAAGGGTGCCTTCAAGGGAAAGTGTCCTGTGCCGCTGGACGAGGTGATGGCACTCCTCACCGCGGAGCGCGAGGAGGACCCCGACAGTGAAGCGGCCCCTACCTTCGACCACCGCTACCGCGCTCTGCGCAATAAGGAGTACGAGCGTCTCCGCTCAGGCAACGACGAGCGCGAGCACTCCCGCGACGAGCAGTTCGTCTGCGAGACGCCACTGGGCGATCAGAGCATGCTCGATCCACTCGGCGTCACCGGCCCGATGCTGGTCAAGAAGCTTCGCGAGGTACGCGCCCTGAAGGCGTTCACCCGGCTCATCAACGCCGAGTCGACCACCGACTCCAAGGAGATGTCCCTGTCCGAACGCCCCTTGCGCTGGCTCCCGGCCATGGAGGTGCGGGGCGAGGGAGTCTTCCTCCGATTGGACGAGGACCGACTCGGTGCCTGGGAGAAGAGCGTGGCGGTGGCAGCCCGGGTCGAGCGGATGCGTACCGCCCACCAGCGGGTGCTGGAGCAGCGGGCCGACGACGCGAGCAGGGTCGTCCCCTCCCCGGCCACCCCTCGCATGGTGCTGCTGCACACGCTGGCCCACGTCCTCATCAACGAGTGGAGTCTGGAGTCGGGTTACCCGGCCGCGGCCCTGCGCGAGCGCCTGTACGCGGCCGACGACATGGCCGGGGCGCTCGTCTACACGGCGACGAGCGACTCGGCGGGCAGCCTGGGTGGTCTGGTCGCTCAAGGTGAACCGCAGATCCTCGCTCGTACGGTCCGTTCGGCCGTCCGCCGTGCCGAATGGTGTTCCTCGGACCCGCTCTGCATGGAGACCGAGGCGTCCGGCGCCGGCGGAATCAACCTGGCGGCCTGCCACGCCTGCGTGATGCTCCCAGAGACGAGTTGCGAGCACAACAACATCCTGCTCGACCGCGCCCTGCTCGTCGGCACCCCCGACGACCCTCGGCTCGGGTACTTCGAGGGCTTCCTGAGGCAGTGACGTCGAATCATCCGCAATGGCGCCGATGGTGAACCGACACGTGCCGCTCTCCCGCCGCGGACCCTGGATGCCATCCGCACCGCCGCCCTCCTTCTCGCACACGGCATCCATCCCGCCGCGAGAGGGGCCGGCGGCATCACACGCCGGGTGATCGGAACAGTCGACTGTGATGCGGCGCGGCTGGGCGTCAGCTCCCTCGTCCGCGCCTCGTATCGCTACTGGCAGCTGTTCGGCGAGCTGGATGTGCCATGGCCAGCCGTGGCCGTGGCGATCGAGGAGGAGTTGGGCAGCTGAGGGTGGCCGTCCCTGTTCGTACTGTCACTGGTCATCCCGACCGGGACTACCGGCGTCGCCTCGATCGCTGTTCCGTGGTGGGTGTCGTGTTTGCCGCCGTGCGCTGTGGGGTTTCGGCCTGGTGGACAGGGGCCGAGGACAACATGGTCGAGCGTCGGCGGGCTGCTTCGGCGCGGCGGTTGGGGCGGGGTTGCGGCTGGTGTGCTGGATGCGGGTAATCAGGACGCGGGTGGGGCTGCGGGCGGTGGTCAGTTCGCGTCGCGCGGTGGCTTCCTTGAGGAGTTGGGGGGGGCGGTGGCCTCGTGCTTCGGCGTCGGCCAGGACGGTGGCGAGGGCAGGCCAGGCGGGGTCGGTGACTATGCGTTCGGCGTGGTCGGGTACGGCGGTGCGGATGTCGTGGGTGAGGGTGCGGCGTTCGTGATCCCTGGGCTGCCGGGAGGTGAGATCGTCGAGGACGGGGACGAGAGCCTGGTCGGTGGCCGTCTGAAGGTGTTGGACGGCCTGACGGGCGGCGTCGGTCTGGTGGGCGTGGTTCTTCGCCTCGTGCCAGCGGGCGGCGATGATCGAGGCCCAGACGATCGCGGCGAGCAAGGAGGCCAGGGCGCTGCCGTCCGGACCGGTGGCGCTGTGGGCGATGTCGCGGGCAGCTGTACGGAGCGCGGTGGCGGCCCGGTGCTCTGCCCGGACCTGGGAGCGCTGGGCCCGGGCGAAGGCCGTTGCCGCGGTGCGGAGCTCGGAGCGGATTCGGCCGGAGGTCTGCTGAGCGGTGGCCTCGAACAGTTCACCAAGAGCGGTGATGTGGGCCTGGGCGTGGCCATCGTCGGTGAGCGCGTTGGGCAGGGCGGTGAGGGCGTCGACGGCTTGATGCCAGGGGGTCGTGGGGCCATCGCGGCGGGCGGTGGGGTGTTCCTCGGGCGTACTGCTCTCCAGCCGGGCCCGCAGTTTCGGCAGAGTGAGGTCCGGGGCGATCTTCCCGCCGGGGTGGAAGATCTGTTCGCCGTCCTTGTTGAGATCACCGGGGCGCCCGGCCGCGTAACCAAGGAGATCGCCGGACGGGCCTCGCCTGGGCCGGATCAGGACGCTGTCGGCTTCGAGATAGGACAGCAGTTCCTCGGCGCTGCCGGCATGGGGGATGGCGGTGCGGACGCGTTCTTGGAGCCACTGCTGACTGGTCTGCTCCCAGCCGAGGCGGTCGACCTTGTGCATCTCGGCCTGAGTAGGCCGTCGGGCCCCGGTGCGATCGCCCTTCTTCAGCCGCCGCAGGCCGTAGTCCTTCTCGATCTCGCGGCACGCGTCGCCGACACGGAGACCGCTGTCGTGGAGTTTGGGGCGGCGGCCGTCCTCACGGACGGTGGTGGCGAGGATGTGTACATGGTCGTCGGCGTGGCGGACGGCGATCCAGCGGCAGCCGAGGTCGTCCTCCGCCGGGGCGATACCGGCGGCTCGCACGACGCGCTGGGCGATCTCTTCCCACTCGGTGTCGGAGAGATGACGGTCCTCGGGGGCCGCGCGGACGGCGCAGTGCCAGACGTGGTCGGTGACCGTCTTGCCGAACTCGCTGTTGCGCAGCCGTACGGGCTCGTCGAGGTGGTGGGCGAGCTGGGTGAGGGTGGCGTTTTCGTCGCGGCCGGGGTCGGGCATGCCGAGCATCGCGAAGCCGGCGACGGTGTGCGGATCGATGTGCTCGTCGTGCCGGCCGGGACCGTAGAGGTAGGCGAGCAGGCCTCGAGTGCGGGATCCGGAGGGCTTGATGGCGGCGATCATTTCGGTCAGCCTCCCGTGGGGTCGGTGGGCTCGCGCAGGGCCTCGGCGATCAGTTTCAGCAGGCGGTGCAGTTCGGCGAGGGTGCCTCGGGTGTCGGGTGGGGTGAGGTCGCTGTTGAGCGCGCGGGCGATCTGGTTAACGTTCACGCCGATGCGGTGGAGATGCCGCAGCACCTGTGAGCGGTATTCGTGCGTGCGGCGGCGTTCCTCCGACAGCGGGAGATTCGCGGTGAACCGGCCACACACGAAGGCGAGGACAACGTCGACGGCGAATCCGGACTCGCCCTTGTAGCCGTGGGCCGCGGCGGCCTCCTGGAGGAGGGCACGCTCGCTGGCGAGGAACCGCAGCGGGCCGACGCGTTCCACCCGCTTGTCGCCGGTGAAGCGACGGATCGCGGGCTGGACCTGCTGCACGGCGTCGTCGGTCGATGCAGGGCGCAGGACGGTCTGCTGTACGGCATGGAGATCGTCCGAGTCGGGTCCGCCCTCGGGCCCGACTTCCTGGTCCAGCGCCCCCTGGCGCTGGGCCGTCTCCGCCACCCCTGGGGCGGAGGTTCCCCGAGTCCGGCCGTGAGTCGGACTCGGGGTACTACTGGCTCCGTCCGGGACTGTCTCTCCGGTGAGGGTCTTCCTCCCGAACGCGCGCTTCAGCCGCCAGAGGAGGTTGGCAGTAGGTGGTGTCGGGCGCGGGTCGTGGTAGGTGTTCGTGGCGTAGTTCGGTTCGTGGCTCATCGGGGCGTGCTCCGGCAGTGCGCGGGAAGAGAGAGACAGGGCCCGCCTCCGTACGCGGGCCCCGTGCCCACAGGTGTGGATAGCGGCTCGGGAGGCAGATTCAGTGCGGCCGGTCGCCTGTCGCGGTCCGGCGGCCGGCCGCGTGCCGGATCAGCCGTCGACCGGGCTGGCCACGCCGTCCTCGGCTTCGGACCGGAGGATCGCCATGACCTCGGTCAGCCGGTGGCTGCTGACCGTATGTCCCTTGTCCTTGATCGCCCGCTGAACGGTGCCGCGGGTCGGGTTTCCGCTCTCCGCCACAGCGATCCGCCCGATCTCCAAGAGTTCCTCGACCGTCGCGCTCGCCGGGCGACCTCCGCGCGACCTGCCCGCCGGAACCTCGGTGCGCGGTTCCGGCCGCCGGTCGGAAGTGGCTGACGGGGATACGGCGGGGGCGACCGGTAGGACAGTGGCCGGTTCCGGCGCCACCACGTCGATGGACTCCTTCAGCTGACCGGGCCGGTCGACGAGGTGGTGTATCTGGCGCATCAGCACGCGGAAGGCAAGCAGCGCGGCGGCCGGAGGGACCGCGGCGACGACGTAGTCGAGAGGTGCCACGTGGCCTGTGTGGCCGGAGCCGTTGACCCCGGCGACGTTGAGTGCGATCGACCCGACGGAGCCCGTCGCGGTGAGGGCGATTGCCCAGCCGTCGGTGATGCCTCGCAGGCCGGCGCGGAGCATCAGCAGTTCCCCGGCGACGATGAAGGCGTCCAGCGTCGCGGGCCAGGCCCACCGGCGAGCCGCAGAGGAGTGGAGTCCGTGTTGTCCGGCGACCTCGGCCAGGTGCGCGTAGGACAGCCAGAAACCTCCGACGGTAAGGACCAGGATCATGGCACCCGCACCGGTGAGAGCGAAACGCTCGGCGGCCTGCTTGGGTGTCGGGCGACCGCCTGCGGAGCGGTGCGTCGAGGGATGAGCGGGTGAGGGGGCAGGGCGGTTCAAGCGTGCTCCTGGCGGGGTGGTGTGGATGTCGCGTCTTGGCCGTCTTGGCCGTTGCAAGCGCAGGTCAGCGTGGGGACGGCAGGCCCTCAGATCCGCCGCCCCGGCGAAGGCCGGGCCGCGCGTTAGAGACTCCCGCCGAGGGACCGGGCGGCCCGGGTGTACTGGTCTCGGACGGGAGAAGGGACGGCACGGACATGCGCTGCCGTCCCGGTTTCGCCGCCGTGCCCTGCGGTGATACGGCGGGGACGGCCAGGACGGCACGGGACGCATCCGGGCATCACAGCAAGGCCGGACGCCGGGATGTGGTGAACCCGTTGCCGTCTTGGCTCCTCCTCCCGTCCTGCCACCGTGCGCCCTGACCTGCGGTGTCACGGCAGGGACGGCACGTACGGCAGTTCCGGGCAGGGGCTCAGCCCAAGACGGGTGAGGCGTCCTGGGGGTGAACGGTGGGGCAGTAGCGCCGCCACGCGTCGAGGAACTTGTTGCGCATGTAACCCTTGCGCTGAGTCCCGTCGAGGAGGCGCACGTTGCCGGGCTTGATGCCGAACTCCCGGAGCATGGCCGCCAGGTCCCGCGCGGTAGGACCATTACGGCCCCACTCCGCCCAGGGACTTTCGGCGTCCTGACGCAGCTGATGCAGGAGCTCATCCGTGGTGAGGCTGTCCGGCTCACGCTGGGCGGCGAACACCGTACGGATATCGGCCAGGATGCGTGCCCCTCCGGGCTGGTCCGCTTCGGCCTCGGCCTCCGCGGCCACCATCGCCGCGCACGCGGCCCGTCCGCGGCGCGGCCAGGTACCGGCGGCGAGGTCGGCGACGATCATTAGCGGTTCCCAGGTGTCGGCAGCGCGGTCCTCCACCGGCATCGTCGGTTCGAGCTGGTCCCGCTTCAGCGCAAGGCCGAGGCGGAGCAGGCCGCACGTGAGGCGGCGAAGACTGTCAAGAAGAGTAAGAAGGCGAAGGCCAAGGGGAAGAAGAAGCACAAGCAGAAGAAGCCCAAGGATTAAGGTCCCCGGGCTCTCCGCTCACGCATCGCTCACGCAAGCCATCCCACGGCACCCCGGCCGTGTGACGCGTCATGCCCCGAACACAGCAAAAGGCCAGGTCACGGGCTATGTGACCTGGCCTTTTTCGGAGCCGCCTAAGGGAATCGAACCCTTGACCTACGCATTACGAGTGCGTCGCTCTGGCCGACTGAGCTAAGGCGGCGTGGTGCGCGGCCCAGTCTACACATGGCGGAGGGGTGGTTCGTAATCGGATTCGGAGGGGGTCCGGGGGCCGGTGGTGCGGTCAGGAGCAGCGCTTGTTCTTGGCGGGGGGCGTGCCCTCCAGCAGGTAGGTGTTCACCGCGGTGTCGATGCAGTCGCTGCCACGGCCGTACGCGGTGTGGCCGTCGCCCTCGTACGTGAGGAGGCGGCCGGAGGAGAGCTGGGAGGCGAGGCCGCGGGCCCACGGGTAGGGGGTCGCCGGGTCGCGGGTGGTGCCGACGACGAGGATCGGGGCCGCGCCCTTCGCCTCGATGCGGTGCGCCTCGCCGGTGGCCTTGACGGGCCAGTACGCGCAGTTCAGCGGCGCCCACGCGAAGTTCTCACCGAAGACCGGCGACGCCTTGCGGAAGGCGGGCAGCGCGGACTCGACCTGTGCGGGCGAGGAGAAGGCGGGCGGGAGATCGAGGCAGTTCACCGCGGGGTTGGCGAACATCTGGTTGGCGTAGCTGCCGTCCGGCTCGCGCTCGTAGTAGGTGTCGGAGAGGGCGAGCAGGCCGCTGCCGTCGCCCTTCTGGGCCTTGGTGAGGTACTCGCGGAGCAGCGGCCAGGCCGACTCGTCGTACATGGCGGCGATCACACCGCTGGTCGCGAGGGACTCCGTGAGCTTGCGGGAGTCGCCGGTGGCGACCGGGCGCGTGTCCAGGCGGCGGAAGAAGGCGGAGAGCTGCTTGCCGGCGTCGGCGGTGCTCTTGGTGCCCAGGGGGCAGTCGCGCTTCTTGATGCAGTCGGCGGCGAAGGAGTTGAAGGCGGTGTTGAAGCCGGCGGTCTGGTCCTCGTTGAGCTGCCGGGAGGTCAGGGAGGGGTCCATCGCGCCGTCCAGCACGAGCCGGCCGACGCGGGAGGGGTACAGGCCCGCGTACGTCGCGCCGAGGAAGGTGCCGTACGAGGCGCCCACGTAGGTCAGCTTCCGGTCGCCCAGGACGGCGCGGAAGATGTCCATGTCACGGGCCGCCTCGACCGTCGAGACATGGCCGAGCACCTTGCCGGAGCGGGCCCGGCAGCCGTCGGCGAACTTCTTGTAGGCGGTGGTGAGCTTGGTCTGCTCCGCCTTGTCGTCGGGGGTCTGGTCGACCTGTGTGTACCCGTCCATCTGCTTGTTCGAGAGGCAGCGGACCGGCTCGCTGCGGGCCACGCCGCGCGGGTCCATCGCGACCATGTCGTACCGGGCCTTCACGGCGGCCGGCTCCGGGGCGTACTGCTGGAGGTAGTTGATCGCCGAGGCGCCGGGGCCGCCCGGGTCGACCATCAGGGAGCCGATCCGCTTGCCGGGGCCGGGGGCCTTCTTGCGGGAGACCGCGAGCTCCAGGTCGGTGGCGCGGCTGGGCTTCTCGTAGTCGAGCGGGGCCCGGAGGGTCGCGCACTCGAAGCCCTTGGGACCGCAGGAGCGCCAGCTGAGCTTCTGGTCGTAGTACGGGCGCAGGGCCGCCGGTACGGCCGTGGGCAGGGGCTCCAGGGGCTTGGTCGCCTTGTCGCTCTCCGGGCGGGCGTCGGGGCCGTGCTGGGCCGGTGAGGCGACCGTGTCGCCGCCCGGGCTGCTCGGTTTACTGCAGGAGACGAGCAGCGCGGCGGCCGCGAGCACGGCGCCGGAGGTGCGGAGCAGACGGCTGGTGTCCATGGGTACGGTCCCTCGTTCGGCGGCGGGAGGCGGCACTCGGCTCGGTGACGATTGGTGACCAGTGGTGACAATTGGCGACAGCTCTGGGGAGCGTATCGGTCCCGATGGGGTCATGCCTGGCCTTTTGCCCTCTTAAGGGTGAGTTCGGCCGTCCGGTCCGGCGCTCTCAGCCCGCGCGGAGAGCCGCCGTCATGGCCTCGACGGCCAGCAGCGGCGCGACATTCCGGTCCAGGGCGCGGCGGCAGGCGATGACCGCCTCTATCCGGCGCAGCGTGCACTCGGGGGTGGAGCCGGCGGCGATGCGCTGGACACTGTCCCGCACGTCCTCGTTGGCCAGCTCGGCGGCCGTGCCGAGCTGGAGCGCCAGGACGTCGCGGTAGAAACCGGTCAGGTCGGTGAGAGCGAGGTCCAGGCTGTCCCGCTGGGTACGTGTGGAGCGGCGCTTCTGCCGGTCCTGCAGCTCCTTCATCACGCCCGCCGTGCCGCGCGGCAGCCGCCCGCCGGTGCCCGCCGCGGCGCCCAGCGCGGCCCGCAGCTCCTCGGTCTCCTTGGTGTCGACCTCCTCGGCGACCTGCTTGGCGTCCTCGCCCGCCGCGTCGATCAGCTCCTGCGCCGCCTTGAGGCAGCCGCCGATGTCGTCGACGCGGAGCGGGAGCTTGAGGACGGCGGCGCGGCGGGCACGGGCCCGCTCGTCCGTCGCGAGCCGGCGGGCCCGGCCGATGTGCCCCTGGGTGGCGCGCGCCGCGGCCGTGGCGACGGCCGGCTCGATGCCGTCACGGCGCATCAGCATGTCGGCGACCGCGGACGTGGCGGGCGTGGACAGCGTCAGCAGGCGGCAGCGGGAGCGGATGGTGGGCAGCACGTCCTCGATGGAGGGGGCGCACAGCAGCCAGACCGTGCGCGGCGCAGGCTCCTCCACGGCCTTCAGGAGGACGTTGCCCGCGCCCTCGGTGAGCCGGTCGGCGTCCTCCAGGACGATCACCTGCCAACGGCCGCCGGCCGGTGACATCGAGGCCCGGCGGACCAGGTCGCGGGTCTCCTTCACGCCGATGGACAGCACGTCCGTACGGACCACCTCGACGTCGGCGTGCGTGCCGACCAGCGCCGTGTGGCAGCCGTCGCAGAAGCCGCAGCCGGGGGCGCCGCCCAGCGCGCGGTCGGGGCTCACGCACTGCAGGGCGGCGGCGAAGGCGCGCGCGGCGGTGGACCGGCCGGAACCGGGCGGCCCTGTGAACAGCCAGGCGTGCGTCATCCGGGACGCGCTCATGGACTCCGGCGCGGACTCGGGCGCGACGGCACCCGGCTCCTCGGCCGTGACCAGGGCGTCCGCGTCCTGCGCAGCGGCGGCGAGCTGCTCCTTCACCCGCTCCTGGCCCACCAGGTCGTCCCACACCGCCATTGCCGCTCCGCCGTCCTGTCCGTGTCCTGCCCCGCGCCGGGCTGCCCCGCCGCCGTGTCTGCCCCGTCGCCACCCATTGTGGTGGACGGCACTGACAATCCCGTCCACGTGGGGCGGAAAGCGCGCTCCGGGGGCCCGCCCGGGCCCGGAAACCCGCCGCCGGTCCCCGATGAGCGGGCCCGGAAACGCCGCCGGCCCCCGGTACGACGCGTACGTACCGAGGGCCGGAAAGGGCCGGAGCGGCGGGGATCAGCGGCGGCCCCAGCGGCCGCGGTGCCTCTCCTCTTCCTCCGTGTCGCGCGGGCCGAGCAGCTCGTCCGCGAGGGTCGGGAGGTCGTCGAGCGGGGTCTCCTCGGCCCACTCCGGGCGCCGCCGGCCGCCGGCCGGCCGCGGCTGCTGCTCGTACTGGGAGTGCGGCTGCTGCGGCGCGTACGACTCGTACGGCGACTGCCCGGTCCGGCCCGGGGACGGCAGTCCCGTCACCGGGTCGATCTGCGGCAGCTCGGCCGTGCGCTCGGTGCTCGACTCGGCGGCGGGACGGCGCGTGCCGCCCTGCTCCGGGCGGAACATCCACGACGGCACCCGGTCCTCCGGGCCCTCGGGGCGCACCGGCGGCAGTACGGCGGTCTCGTCGGCCGCGCCGCTGTGCGCCGCGTCCTCGGGGCGTGCCGTCTCCTCGGGGCGCACGGAGGGCAGTACCGCCGTCTCGTCCGTGGCACGCGAGCCCGTGGCGGGCGTCCGCCGCGCGTCCCCGGTCCGGTCGTCCGGCCGGTCGCCCTCGTCGTCCCCGACCGGCTCCGGCTGCGGCAGTACAGCGGTCTCCTCGGGATCCGCGCCGGAGCGCGAGCCGGAGCCGGTACGGCTGTCGGACGCGCCCCCGGAGTCCGGCCGCGTCTCCTTGCGCATCTCCACCCGCGGCGTCCCCTCGGGCACGGTCTCCGCGGCGTCCCGGGGGGCGTACTCCTTGCGCATGCTGACGACCGGCGTCTCCGTGGTCGGCGCATCGGAGTCGTGCAGCCCCTCGGCCGCCGAGGCCGCGGCGAGCCGGGCCTGCTCGGCGCGGAGCAGGGCCTCCTCCGCCTTGCGCTGCTTCTCCAGGCGGCGCTCCTCGGCCTCCTGGCGCAGCCGCTTCTCCTCCTCGTGCTGGCGGCGCAGCCGCTCGCGCTCGGCCTGCCGGGCCGCCTCCTCGGCCTCCCGGCGCTTGCGCTCCTCCTCGGCCTGGCGGCGGGCCTCCTCGGCACGCTGCCGG
>NZ_NHSG01000451.1:0-11101 GCF_020024005.1 Streptomyces purpurogeneiscleroticus | reverse complement strand
CCGCCGCCCCGCTCCGTACCGCCCGCGCCTCACCCCAGCGCAGTCACCTTGTCCCGGTACCCGCGTACGGGGGCGGCGTCCCGGTACGGCTCCAGCCTGCGCTCGAAGTCCCGTACGTACTCATGCACTCGTACGGACCGCATCTCCGCCGCCTGTACCGCCGCCTCGGCGCCCAGCGTGCACGCCTGCTCCAGTTCGCCCAGGCCCAGCCGGGCGGTCGCCAGCACCAGGCGGCAGAGCAGCCGGCTGCGGGCGAAGCCCGCGCCGCGCAGCTGCAGCGAGCGTTCGGCGTGCTGGGCGGCCGCGCGGTACTGCTGCAGATCGCGGTGGCAGTGCCCGAATTCGTCCGCGAGCTGGGCTTCGTCGAAGAAGCGCGCCCAGTGCGGGACCTCGTCCCCGGGGCGCGCGGCCTCCAGTGCCCGTTCGGCGCGGGCCAGGGACGCGGTGCAGGCGCGCACCTCGCCCAGTACCGCGTGCCCGCGCGCCTCGGCCGCGTGCAGCAGCGCCTGGACCAGCGGCGGGGGGCCGCTGCCGATGCCCTGCTGGGCCACCCGCGCCAGCTGGACGGCCTCCCGGCCGTGCCCGAGGTACACCGCCTGCCGGCTCATCGTGATCAGGACGTAGCTGCCGTACGCGCGGTCTCCGGCGGCCTGGGCGAGCCGCAGCGCCTGGACGAAGTAACGCTGCGCGAGGCCGTGCGCGGTGATGTCGTACGAGGTCCAGCCGGCCAGCCGGGTCAGGTCGGCGACGGACGAGAAGAGCCGCCGCCCGATGGCCTCCGTGTACGCGCCGCGCAGCATGGGCTCGGCCTCGTGTTCCAGGTAGCGCACCAGTGCCTGACGCGCGTGTCCGCCGCCGTACGCGTGGTCCAGCGTCCGGAAGAGCTCGCCGACCGACCGCAGTGCCGCGATGTCGCCGGCCGACACGCGGTAGCCGTGCGCGGGGTCCGGGCGCTCCGGGCGGCGCTGGCGGGGGACCCCGGTACGCAGCTGTGGAGGCACCCGGGGGCCGGGTGGCTCGGGGCCCGGTTCGCCCCGCGCGACCCGTTCGTCGGCGCGTCCGATGAGCCAGTCACGGCTGGGCACCACCAGGCCGGCCGGGGTGAACGCGATCTTCCGCAGTTCGGCGTGGCTGCCGGAGTCCTTGCGCCACAGTCCGCTGACGATGTCGACCGCCTCGCCGGGGCTCGCGGCGAATTCGAGCCCCGCGTATACGGGCGCGCAGGCGTCCAGACCCAGGTCCTGCGCCGAGAGCCGGCGTCCGAGGCGGCGGGTGAAGACCTCGGCGATCAGTGCGGGGGTGGTGCCGCGTGGCTGCTGGCCGCGCAGCCATCTGGTCACCGATGTCTTGTCGTAGCGCAGGTCGAGCCCGTGTTCCAGCCCCAGCTGGTCCACCCGGCGGGCCAGACCGGCATTGGAGAATCCCGCCTCCGCGATGAGCGAGGCGAGTCTGCGATTGGGTGTGCGTTGCGGCGATCCCTCAAGCTGTGGGCCTGGGTCGGGTCGTTCCGTCATCAGCTTTACGGTCTCCTGCCTTCCGGGCCGCGCCGCCCGGGCCCGGTCGACACCGTCCGGCGCTTTCGCCCTCCTGGAACGGCGTGAATGTAGCGGCCCGAGGGGGAGTTCCGGCCAGGTTCTCTCCGCGTTCATCCGATCGTGTGAGCACAGCACCGCAGACCGACGCGGCCCCACCGAGCCCCGTCGAAAGCCCCGCCCCGCAAGACCGTTCCGCACCTCTCGTACCGTCCGTAACGCCTGCATCACCCACGTCACGGCGGCCGCCGACGGCGGTCCCGCACGGTCCGGCCACCGCCGCGTCCGGCCGCCCGTACCGTCCCGTAACCGGCCGCCCTCGGGCGTTTTCCGGCACGGCCGTACAGTGGTGACGGGCGCGATGGATGCAATAAGAGGAGCCGCCATGAGTGAGCTGCGCTTTGTCCGGATGGGCTTCGGCGCCGACGCGGTGGAGTACACGACGGCGTGGCAGGAGCAGCGCCGGGTGCACGCCGCCCGGTTCGCCGACGAGATCCCGGACACCTGTCTGCTGCTGGAGCACCCGCCCGTGTACACGGCGGGCCGGCGTACGGCCGACAGTGAGCGCCCCCTGGACGGCACCCCCGTCATCGACGTGGACCGCGGCGGGAAGATCACCTGGCACGGTCCGGGGCAGCTGGTCGGTTACCCGATCCAGAAGCTGCCGCGGCCGGTCGACGTGGTGGCGCACGTGCGCCGCCTGGAAGAGGCCCTGATTCACGTGGCCGCCGAGTTCGGCGTGGAGACCTCCCGGGTCGAGGGCCGCAGCGGTGTGTGGGTGCTGGGCGATCCGATCGAGCAGCGGGCGGCCCTGGGCGGCCTGAATCTGGACTTCGACCCGCGCGTCAACGACGAGCTGTTCGACCCCCGGCTGAACGGCCCGGAGTACGCCCCGTCCAATGCCGGGCAGCGCCGCGAGGACCGCAAGCTGGCCGCGATCGGTATCCGCGTGGCGAAGGGCGTCACGATGCACGGCTTCGCGCTGAACGTGAATCCGGACAACACCGAGTTCGACAAGATCGTCCCGTGCGGCATCCGCGACGCGGGCGTGACCTCGCTCTCGAACGAGCTGGGCCGCGAGGTCACCATCGACGAGGTACTGCCGGTCGCCGAGAAGCATCTGCGGGACGTTCTGGAGAACGCCGAGCTGCTGCCCCGCGCCGTCTGACCCGGCCCGCCGGCGTCCCCCACGAGAGGGCTCCGGCGGAATGCAGCCCGGCAGTAGCGGGTTGCGCAGCACGTAAAGACGTGCGAATAACGGGCGTACCCTGGGTACGCCGAAGAAACGAAGCTTAGGGAGCCGGAGTGTCCGCTGTCGCACCCGACGGACGCAAGATGCTGCGCCTGGAGGTCCGGAACAGCCAGACCCCCATCGAGCGCAAGCCCGAGTGGATCAAGACTCGGGCGAAAATGGGCCCCGAGTACAACCACCTGCAGGGCCTGGTGAAGAGCGAGGGCCTGCACACGGTCTGCCAGGAGGCGGGCTGTCCCAACATCTTCGAATGCTGGGAGGACCGCGAGGCGACCTTCCTCATCGGCGGTGACCAGTGCACGCGCCGCTGCGACTTCTGCCAGATCGACACCGGCAAGCCGCAGGAGCTGGACCGCGACGAGCCGCGCCGGGTGGCCGAATCCGTACAGACCATGGGTCTGCGGTACGCCACGATCACCGGTGTCGCCCGGGACGACCTGGAGGACGGCGGGGCCTGGCTGTACGCCGAGACCGTCCGGCAGATCCACGGCCTGATGCCCGACACGGGTGTCGAGCTGCTGATCCCGGACTTCAACGCCGAGCCCGACCAGCTGGCCGAGGTCTTCTCCTCGCGCCCCGAGGTGCTGGCCCACAACGTGGAGACGGTGCCGCGGATCTTCAAGCGGATCCGCCCCGGCTTCCGGTACGAGCGCTCTCTGCAGGTCATCACGGAGGCCCGCAAGGACGGCCTGGTGACCAAGTCGAACCTGATCCTGGGCATGGGCGAGACCCGTGAGGAGATCAGCGAGGCGCTGCAGGACCTGTACGACGCGGGCTGCGAGCTGATCACGATCACCCAGTACCTGCGCCCGACGGTGCGGCACCACCCGGTCGACCGCTGGGTGAAGCCGCAGGAGTTCGTCGAGCTCAAGGAGGAGGCGGACGAGATCGGCTACAAGGGCGTCATGTCCGGGCCGCTGGTCCGCTCCTCGTACCGGGCCGGCCGGCTCTACCAGCAGGCGATGGACCAGCGTGCGGCGGAGGCCGAGCGCCCGGCGGTGTGATCGCCTGCCGGAAGGCGGTGTGATCACCATCGGGAAGCGCCCGCATGGTGGACGGGTGGCCGTCGTGCCACGTCGATCACCATCGGGCGCCGCCCGTCCGCTGATCACCCGCGAATTCTTTGCCTTCGCAAGCGGCCTCCTCGGGGCCCGGTGATGTGAATCCCGGCACACGCCGGACGGCGCGGTCCGTACTTTTCCCAGGCGGGAGCGGTGCGGGCCGCGCTGACGATTCATGGGCGTTTGACCGTACGGTCATCCGTTGGTAACACCTATCCGTGATGCTTTCCGTGACGATGGATGCACGCACCGCTCACAGCACCGCTCACTCCTCCGTTGTTCCCACCACCCCGAAGGGGACTACCGCCATGCAGGCCGCGCCCGTCCGCGCCACCGCCGCACTGCCGATCCCGTCCGTCACCGGCGCCCTCCGCGCCGTGGAGTCGCTGCTGATGCGCAACGGTCAGCGCACCGCCCGCCGGAATGCCTGGACCGCGGTCCTCGAGGACCGCCGCCGCGCCGAGGACCGACGGGCCGCCCAGCACGTACTGGAGGCCGCGGCGACCCGGAGCACCTCGGCCACGTAAACTTCCGTACATGGCGAGGAAGGAAAACGCAGACACTGCGAACCAGGGGCGGCTCAAGCAGATCGCCCTGACCTACAAGATGACCCGTCGGGTCGACTCCAAGGTCGGTCTTGTCGTCGCGGGCGTGGGCATCGTCGTATTCGGCGTTCTCCTTGCCATCGGCTTCCTGATCGGCCACCCCGTGTACGCCGGCATTCTGGGCTTCCTGCTGGCCTTCCTGGCGATGGCGATCATCTTCGGCCGGCGCGCCGAGAAGGCCGCCTTCGGTCAGATGGAGGGCCAGCCGGGTGCGGCGGCCGCCGTTCTGGAGAACATCGGCCGCGGCTGGTCCGTGACGCCCGCTGTCGCGATGAACCGCAACCAGGACGTCGTGCACCGCGCGGTCGGCAAGCCCGGCATCGTGCTCGTCGGCGAGGGCAACCCGAACCGGCTCCGTGGCCTGCTGGCCTCGGAGAAGAAGCGGATGGCCCGGACGGCCTCCGACGCACCGGTCCACGACTTCGTGGTCGGTGACGGCGAGGGCCAGATCCCGCTGAAGAAGCTGCGTACGACGCTGCTCAAGCTGCCGCGCACGCTGACCGGCCCCCAGGTGACGGCCACCAACGACCGGCTGAAGGCGCTCGGCGACCTGATGAGCAACATGCCGGTGCCGAAGGGGCCGATGCCCAAGGGCATGCGGATGCCGAGGGGCGGCCGGATGCGCTGACGCCTCCGGCGTCCTTGTGACGACATGAGAGCGGCCCGGGACCTCACGGTCCCGGGCCGCTCTCGTGCGTACGCGCGCGGACGCGTCTCAGATCCGTACCTGGACGGCGCGCGCCAGGCGGTCGTGGAGGCCGCGGCCGTCGCGGTCCCAGATCGCGGCGGGGATGACGATCATCAGCGCGACCGTACGGACCAGCACCCGGGGCAGGGACAGCCGGCCGCCGCCCTCGGCGACCACGCGCAGGCCCAGCAGCCGCTTCCCGGGAGTGAAGCCGACCGTGCCGACGGTCAGCAGGCTCAGGACCAGGAAGACCAGCAGCGCCCAGTTGCTCGCCGCGTTCGCCTTGCCGCCGCTGAGCAGCCCGTACGCGATGAGCATGCACAGTGCCCAGTCGATGAGCAGGGCCGCGATCCGGCGGCCCGGGCGGGCGACCGAGCCGGAGCCGTGCTCCGGCAGTCCCAGCTGCTGCCCCCGGTAACCGAAGTCGACGCCCATGTCCTCGGCCGCCGCGCGGGGCCCGGAGAGCCACGATCCCATTGCTTGCCTGTTGTCCACCCGTCCACGGTACTGCGACCGCATACATTTCCCGCGGGCCGGGGCGCCGGAACCGGATGTGCGGCGGCCACCACGCCGTACGGGGTCCGGGGCCGTCCCGCCACCCGGCCGGGGCGCCACGACAGGTCACCGGCACCGCGCGCCGGTTAACCTGGGCGAAACAAATGGGTCATGCTTGGGAAATCCCGCCTACCTATGGTCGGGCGAGCGCGCCACCGCACATGGTCGCGATCCGAGGAGCAACCCCGAGCCGCCGACCGGTGACCGGGCTAGGAGGAGTTGGATGTTCCAGAACGCCGACGAGGCCAAGAAGTTCATCGCGGATGAGGACGTCAAGTTCGTAGACGTCCGGTTCTGCGACCTGCCCGGTGTCATGCAGCACTTCACGGTACCGGCGGAGGCGTTCGACCCGACCGAGGAGCTCGCCTTCGACGGCTCCTCGATCCGCGGCTTCCAGGCCATCCATGAGTCCGACATGGCGCTGCGCGCGGACCTCACCACGGCCCGTGTCGACCCGTTCCGCCGGGACAAGACGCTCAACGTCAACTTCTTCATCCACGACCCGATCACCGGCGAGCAGTACAGCCGTGACCCGCGGAACGTGGCGAAGAAGGCCGAGGCGTACCTCGCCTCCACCGGCATCGCCGACACCGCGTTCTTCGGCCCCGAGGCCGAGTTCTACGTCTTCGACAACGTCCGCTTCGAGACGTCGGCGAACCAGTCCTTCTACCACATCGACTCCGAGGCCGGCGCCTGGAACACCGGTGCGGTGGAGAACAACCGCGGCTACAAGGTCCGCTACAAGGGCGGCTACTTCCCGGCCCCGCCGGTCGACCACTTCGCCGACCTGCGCGCCGAGATCTCCCTGGAGCTGGACCGGGCCGGCCTGAAGGTCGAGCGCCAGCACCACGAGGTCGGCACGGCCGGCCAGGCGGAGATCAACTACAAGTTCAACACGCTGCTCGCCGCGGCCGACGACCTGATGCTCTTCAAGTACATCGTGAAGAACGTCGCCTGGCGCAACAACAAGACCGCGACCTTCATGCCGAAGCCGATCTTCGGTGACAACGGTTCCGGCATGCACGTCCACCAGTCCCTGTGGTCCGGTGGCGAGCCGCTCTTCTACGACGAGCAGGGCTACGCGGGCCTCTCGGACACCGCCCGCTACTACATCGGCGGCATCCTCAAGCACGCCCCGTCGCTGCTGGCCTTCACCAACCCGACGGTGAACTCCTACCACCGCCTGGTCCCCGGCTTCGAGGCCCCGGTCAACATGGTGTACTCGCAGCGCAACCGTTCGGCCGCGATGCGTATCCCGATCACCGGCTCGAACCCGAAGGCCAAGCGCGTCGAGTTCCGCGCCCCGGACCCGTCCTCCAACCCGTACCTGGCGTTCTCCGCACTCCTCCTCGCGGGCCTGGACGGCGTGAAGAACAAGATCGAGCCGGCCGAGCCGATCGACAAGGACCTGTACGAGCTCGCTCCCGAGGAGCACGCGAACGTCCAGCAGGTCCCGACCTCCCTCCCCGCGGTCCTCGACGCCCTGGAGGCGGACAACGAGTACCTCCAGCAGGGCGGCGTCTTCACCTCGGACCTGATCGAGACCTGGATCGACTACAAGCGCACCCACGAGATCGCCCCGATCCAGCTCCGCCCGCACCCGCACGAGTTCGAGCTGTACTTCGACATCTAAAGAGCAGCGCTCTTGACGCCGAGGGCCGTCACCCCGTTCGCGGGGTGACGGCCCTCGGGCGTTGCTTCAGTGGGCGATCAGGCGCGCCGAGACGCAGGGGTCCTCGTTGCGGTAGGCGAGGCGGGTGTAGAGGCGGTCGGCGGGGGTGTTGTCGGCCAGTTGCCAGAGGGTGCAGAAGCCGTGGTGGCGGACGGCGTGGCGGGTGAGCCAGGAGGTCAGGGCCGCGCCGAGGCCCTGGCCGCGCTGGGCCGCGTCGGTCGCGACGGACGCCATCAGCGGGGCGCCGCTGTCGCGCAGGCTGCTCATGGCGCCGCAGGCGACGAGCCGGCCGTCGGTGCCGCGGATGCCGGCCCACAGGCTGACGTCGGCGGAGCCGGGGCCGGTGGAGTGGGCGGGGCTGTGCTCGGCGAGGAAGGTGCGGATTTCGTCGTGATGGGACTCGTCGAGGACGATCACGCGGTCCTCGCCGCGCTGGACCGGGGGCTCCTCCAGCGTCCAGCGGAAGATCCACTCGACGATGTCGGTGACCGCGAGGTGGCGGGCCACCAGGGTTTCGGTGCCGCGGGGGCCGGTGAACTCGCGTACGCGGTCGGGGAGGCGCTGCGCGGCGCGCAGGACGAGGCCGGCGGCGGCGTCCGGCTCGCCGACGGCCCACACATGACCGCGGCCGTCGTCGAGCCAGGCGGCGGCACCGTCGACGGTCCAGCTGATCCGGTCGGCCGGGCGCGGCCGGGCGGCGCCGAAGCGCAGCAAGGCGGCGCCGGTCCGGTGCTCCAGTCCCTGGTGGAACAGGTCGGCGGCTCGGGGTGCGTGAGTCGTTGCCTGCATTGCTCTCTGGGTGGGGAGTACGGATGTCGGGAGGACATCAGTAGCGCGTGGACATGGACAGGAGGAGAACGGGACTTTTCGGGCACGCGAGAGGCACGGCTCGGAAGGTCCGTTTGAGTTGGGGGGACCCCGGCGACGGCTGCGCACGCGCGCGCCCGGTCGACCGGGGCGGACCACTGTGACACACCGACCCGGGGCCGGGGCAAATTCGGGGGCCCGCGAAGGCCCGGCGTGGCCCCGTCGCGCGCTATGTTCGGGCGGGGCGCAGGAGCCGGCAGAGAAACAGGGGGCGCGAGGGTGGCAACGTCGCAGCAGCCCCACGACCCGGTCGTCACCGGGCAAGTGGGATCAGCAGCGGACGCGCGGGACGCGACGCATACGGTGCCGGCTGCCGAATTCGGGGGCGGTTCTGAAGAGCACACCACCGCAGCACCGTCGCCATGGGGAGTCGTGGGGCCGAAGATGCTGCACTGGCTCTTTTTCGGCGTCGGATTCGGCGTACTGCCGATCGGTCTCGGTTACGTCATGAATTCGTTCACCCATCGCGGGGTGAGCCTGTCGGAGATCCTCAGCCGGGGTGAGCTGCTGATCGTCACGACCAGTCTCGCCGCTGCGGCGGCGGGGCAGATCATCACTCGGTCCGGCTCGGGACTGAAAAACATCGTCGGGTTTCTGGCGTTCTCGAATATCGCCATGGCGTGCGTGACCGCGGGCCTTTTCGCCTTTGTCACCTCGGCCCCGCAGGTGAACCAGAAACTGGACGAAGGATCGGTGACCGGGTCGTCGCTGGTGCTCTTCTTCGCGACCCTGCTCACCGCCGGCGCGAGCACCTTCATCGCAGAGTGGGAGCAGGCGTGATGTGGGCATTCATTCCTGAAATCGCCGCCGCGCTCGGCTCGGGCATCAGCACCGTGGTGGCCGCCACCATCGCCTTTCGGCTGCGGGGGTACGGAAAGAAGGAAAACCCGCCCACCGTGGTGGTGACGCGGCAGAGCGGTGATGTACAGATCACGGTCTCCGGAGCCGACGCGGAGCAGGTCCGCCGGACGTTGGCGAGTCTGGACGCGGAGAACGGGAGAACCGCGGTGCCGGAGTCGAACGGAGATGAGCCGCAGGCCGGGGCGCGCCGGGAGCAGTGAGACCGCGGAGCGGAACGGCCGCCGGCCCGGGTTCGGGGCGGCGGCCGTTCCGTACACCGAGGGGTATTACTCCGTGGCCAGCAGCTCCCGGAGTTCGGTGACCGCGGTGCGGAGGTGGTCGGCGAAGGCGTGCATCTGGTCGGCGACCGCGCGCGGGGTGCTCAGGTAGAGGTTGAAACGGTCGGGGAGGAGGACGTAGGCGATGCCGATGCAGCGGCTGCTCGTGGAGCCGAAGCCGAAGTACTGGATGTACTCGGACGGCGCCGAGCTGGTGCTCAGGTAGTCGTCCCGCATCGTCAGCCAGCCCGGGGAGCGGTAGAGCGCCGGCTGTTCGGGCACGCCCAGGTCCGCGCCGCGGCGGCGCTGGATCAGTTCGAGTTCCCAGAGATGCTGCTCGGGAGCGTCGCCCGCCTGGCACTCCTTGGCGCGGGTGACATGGGCCGCCGCGGCGGTGCGGAAGGCGGCGCGGCGGGCTTCCGCGTCGGCCGCCGGGTCCTCCATCGCGGCCACGAACGCCTGGATCTCGGGGGTGACGACGCGCATGGCCTCGGTGCGGCCGCGGCGCCACTGGCGGGTGGCGATCGACTCGTACGTGGCGCCCAGCCGGCCCTTGGCGCGCTGGTGGGCGAGCTGGTAGGCGAGCTGCACGAAGGCGTCCGGCGAGACGCGGAGGGCCTTGGCCGCGGTACTGCCGAAGTCCTCGAAGGACACCGTCCGGGTGGCGGTGTCCGCGCCGTACTGCGCGAAGGACTCGGCGGCCGCGCGGGCCCTGGCCTGGAGGCCGTCGTCCAGTGTGAAGACGAGCGAAGTGATCTCGGGGCGGCCCTGGGAGACGGCGCCGGAGAGCCGGGACTGCTCCTCGGCGGGGGTGCCGAGGAGGGTGTCGACGAAGCTGAGGATGGTCGTGCCGTCCAGGCCGCAGTGCTCGACGTTGATGCCGGCCCGGCCGTCGGCGAAGACGACGAAGGAGACGGCCTTGTCGAACCAGCGGTTGCCGCGGTCCCCGTAGAGCAGCTCGTCGCAGGTCTCCTGGGTGTCCGCGGGCGCGAAGTCCTCCAGGCAGACACAGAAGAGGGCGGTCTCCACGGTGTCGAGCGCGGCGGCGTTGCCCGGGTCGGCGAGGAGGTCGGCGCGGGCCGCGGCCCATTCGGCGCGGGCCATCGTGGTGAGGTGGCCCACCGACGTGCCCGGTGCCGCCGGTTCCGTGCCCGCCTTCACGACGGCGGCCAGCCCCGCCTCCAGGTCGGCGAGGCTGTGCGGGGTGCCGTCGGCGCCCAGGACGTCCATCCGGTACATGGCTCCCCGGAAGAACACCACGATGTGGCGCGCGTCGGAGGGGCCGGGCCACTCCTCGGAGTAGGGGTGGCGGACCGTGTCCAGCTCCGCGCCGGGGATGCGGGTGGTGGAGAAGAGGTACTTGTTCTGCTCCATGGTCTGCGGCGCCCCGCGCAGCACCACGGGCGGGATCTTCTCCTCGTCGAGCTGCTTCTTGTAGGCGACGGCCGCGGCGATCAGCCCGGCCGCCCGTTCCGCCTGCTGCTGTCCGGTGTCCTTGAAGAGGAAGAAGAAGTTGGCGTTGAGGGCGATGCGGTCCCGGCGGCCGAGGTAGCGGTAGGGCCAGAAGGTGTCGAGCCAGCTGTGCACGCCGGGCGTGCGGTCGTACCCCGCCAGCGCCGCCTGCAGCACCGGGCCCGGACCGTCCGGGCGGCGGAAGGCGGCCACCTCCGCCTCCGTCGCCGCCCGCTCCTCGGGGGTCAGCAGCGGCCCGCACCAGGCGAGGAACAGGCGCTCGTCCTGGACACGATGGC